>NZ_JHVL01000060.1 GCF_000620125.1 Clostridiisalibacter paucivorans DSM 22131
ATTCTAGTATCTTTTCTCCCCATTCTCCGTCTGGCTCTTCTAATGCCTTTAATGCTGATCCTACTACTATTGGTGTTTCGTCTCCATCAAATTCATATTCTGATAATAATTCTCTTACTTCCATTTCTACTAATTCTATTAGTTCTTCGTCATCTACCATATCTGCTTTGTTTAAGAATACTATTATTTGTGGTACCCCTACCTGTCTTGATAACAATATATGCTCTCTTGTTTGTGGCATTGGTCCGTCTGCTGCTGATACTACTAGTATCGCTCCATCCATTTGTGCTGCTCCTGTTATCATGTTCTTTACATAGTCAGCATGGCCTGGGCAGTCCACATGGGCATAGTGTCTATTGTCTGTCTCATACTCAACATGTGCTGTTGATATTGTTATTCCTCTTTCTCTTTCTTCTGGTGCCTTATCTATATTATCAAACGCTACTGCTGATCCTGTTCCTTTTCTCTTGTTTAATACATATGTTATTGCTGCTGTCAATGTTGTCTTTCCATGGTCTACGTGTCCTATTGTTCCAATGTTAATATGTGGCTTTGTTCTTTCAAACTTAGCTTTTCCCATTATTCTTTTCCTCCTTCATTTTTATCTTTTTATATATTATTTACCAATGATACTCTCAGCTATATTCTTAGGTACTGGTTCGTAATGGTCGAATTGCATAGAATAGTTTCCTCTACCTTGAGTCTTTGAACGAAGGTCTGTTGCATATCCAAACATTTCAGACAATGGTACAAATGCATTTATAACCTTTACTCCACTTCTATCAGAGAAACTTTCTATTCTACCTCTTCTCGAATTCACATCTCCCATTACATCTCCCATATACTCCTCAGGTACAACAACTTCCACCTTCATATATGGCTCTAATAATACTGGTTTAGCTTTAGCCATAGCATCTTTAAATGCCATTGAACCAGCTATCTTAAATGCCATCTCACTAGAATCCACTTCATGATATGAACCATCATATAGAGTTACTTTAAAGTCTATACAAGGATATCCACCAACGATACCATTTAGAGATGCTTCTTGAATACCATTATCTACTGCTGGAATGTACTCCTTAGGTATAGCTCCTCCAGTAATCTTATTTTCAAATACATATCCTGAACCTGCTTCCAATGGCTCAATAATAATCTTTACATGACCATATTGTCCACGACCTCCAGATTGTCTTGCATATTTGCTTTCTATATCTGCGGTAGTAGTAACAGTCTCTTTATAAGCAACCTGTGGGTTACCTACATTTGCTTCTACTTTAAACTCTCTTAACAGTCTGTCAACAATAATCTCTAAATGTAGTTCTCCCATACCAGATATTATTGTTTGACCTGTATCTTCATCTGTATATGTTCTGAATGTTGGATCTTCCTCTGCTAATTTAGCTAATGCAATACCCATTTTTTCTTGCCCTGCTTTAGTTTTAGGTTCTATAGCAACTGATATAACAGGCTCTGGGAATTCCATAGATTCTAATATTATTGGGTTACTTTCATCACAAAGACTATCCCCTGTAGATGTAACCTTCAATCCAACTGCTGCAGCTATATCTCCTGCATAAACTTCAGTTCTCTCTTCTCTGTTATTGGCATGCATTTGCAATAATCTACCAATTCTTTCCTTCTTGCCCTTAGTAGAATTCAATACATATGAACCAGATTCCATTACTCCTGAATATACCCTAAAAAAGGCAAGTTTACCCACATATGGGTCAGTCATTATTTTAAAAGCAAGAGCTGAAAAAGGTTCTTCATCTGAAGATTTTCTTTCTATTTCTTCCTCTGTTTCTGGCGCAATACCTTTAACAGGAGGTATATCTATAGGTGATGGCATGAAATCAACTATGGCATCTATTAAAAGCTGAACACCCTTGTTCTTATATGCAGAACCACATAATACGGGCACTATATCGTTACTGATAGTAGCCTTTCTTATTACAGTTATGATTTCATCTATTGAGATATCTTCACCTTCTAGATATTTCATCATAAGTTCTTCATCATTTTCAGCAACTGCTTCCAATAATTTTTCTCTATATTCTTCAGCAAGGTCTTTCATATCTTCAGGTATATCAGTTATGTCCACCTCTGTACCTAAATCATTCTTATATACCCTTGCATTCATATTTATTAAATCAATCATACCAACAAACTCATCCTCAGCACCTATTGGCAATTGAATAGGTACTACATTTGCCTTCAATCTATCTTTCATTGTTTGAACAGACATAAAAAAGTCTGCACCCATTTTATCCATTTTATTTACGAAACACATTCTAGGAACACCGTATTTATCTGCTTGACGCCAAACTGTCTCTGACTGAGGCTCAACACCACTTTTAGCATCAAAAATTGCAACTGCACCATCTAATATACGAAGGGATCTTTCCACCTCCACAGTGAAATCCACATGTCCTGGCGTGTCTATAATATTTATTCTATGATCTCGCCAAAATGTAGTGGTAGCAGCAGAAGTTATTGTAATACCTCTTTCCTGCTCTTGTTCCATCCAGTCCATCTGTGCTGCACCTTCATGCGTCTCTCCTATTTTATGAACCTTTCCCGTATAAAACAGAATTCTTTCTGTTGCTGTAGTTTTTCCTGCATCTATATGGGCCATGATTCCTATGTTTCGTGTTTTTTCCAAAGAAACTTGTCTTGGCATAATTTCCTCCTTTCTGCTGCTCTGTTTTACTATTATTTACAGTTTAATAGCGAATATATTACCATCTGTAATGAGCAAATGCTTTATTAGCTTCAGCCATCTTATGGGTATCTTCTTTCTTTTTAACACTGGCTCCAGTGTTATTAGCAGCATCCATTATTTCTTTAGCCAATTTTTCTTTCATTGTCTTTTCTCCACGCTGTCTTGAGTAATTCACAAGCCATCTAAGACCAAGTGTTTGCCTTCTTTCAGGTCTTACTTCAATAGGCACCTGATAAGTTGCTCCACCTACACGTCTTGCTTTTACTTCTAATACAGGCATAATATTATTTAATCCTTTGTAGAAAACTTCTAGTGAATCTTCACCTGTTTTTTCTGCCATTAGATCAAATGCACCATATACTATTCTTTGAGCTACTCCTCTTTTACCATCAAGCATTATCCCATTTATGAGTTTAGTAACTATTTTATCTTTATATATTGGATCTTCCATTACTTCTCTTTTAGGTATATGTCCTTTTCTAGGCACTTCGCTTCCCTCCTTAATAATCAAAGATTAATTCATTGGTACTCGACATTTTTCTGCCGTTGTGCTCATATATCTCCTGATCCACTATTATCTATGGTCAAAAGTCTATCTCATCCGCACATTTCGACAATATTATTTTTTAGGTCTCTTAGTACCATATTTAGACCTAGCTTGTTTTCTGCTATCAACTCCAGCTGTATCTAGCGTTCCCCTTACTATATGGTATCTAACACCAGGTAAGTCTTTTATCCTACCTCCTCTAATAAGAACAACACTATGCTCTTGCAAGTTATGACCTATTCCAGGAATATAAGCTGTAACTTCATGACCATTTGTAAGCCTTACCCTAGCTATCTTTCTCAACGCTGAGTTAGGTTTCTTAGGAGTAACAGTCTTTACAGCAGTACAAACCCCTCTCTTTTGTGGAGAGTTTAATTCAGTAGGTCTCTTCTTCAAAGAGTTAAAAGACACATTCAATGCAGGAGCATCAGATTTTTTAGCAATACTAGCTCTACCTTTTCTCACTAATTGATTAATTGTTGGCATATGGGCACCTCCTTCCAATTCATGTTTATTATTTTAACAATGCTACTGAGGCTGCACTAACATCAATTCCACAGGCTTTACCCAGTTCCTTCATATGTTCAACAAACACTACATCTACTGTTTTTTCATTACACAACTGAACCAAGCTATCTATAATGAATCGGTCTGCATCTTTTGCTATATACATCATTTCAACCTTATCATTAATAACAGCTCGTTTGGCCTGCTTCGTACCTATGACTTTTTTCTTGTCTTTTAAATCAGACAACATATTAAATTTCCTCCTTTTTTAAATACCGAGAAGATTATGTGTTTAACACATAATCTTCGTTGATATCAAAAAAGCAAACCTTCCTTTTTGCACACTTATATATTTTAACACCTGATATTATCCATGTCAATAATTATTCTTCAACTTCGTTCTCTTCTTCTTCTTCTTTTTCTATATTATTTACAGCTATATTTTTATACCTTCTCATGCCAGTACCAGCAGGTATAAGTTTACCAATTATTACATTTTCCTTAAGCCCAAGAAGATGATCTTCTTTACCTTTTATTGCCGCTTCAGTAAGCACTCTGGTAGTCTCTTGGAAAGATGCAGCCGATAAGAATGATTCTGTGGCTAAAGATGCCTTAGTTATACCTAAAAGTGTTCTTCTTCCCACTGCTGGCTTCCCATCTTGATCTTCTATTTTTTCATTTTCAGCTTCAAAATCAAATATATTAACTAGGCTTCCTGGAAGCAAATCAGTATCTCCTGCATCCTCTATTTTTACTTTGTTTAACATTTGCTTAACAATAACCTCAACGTGCTTATCATTTATATCCACACCCTGCATCTTATATACCCTCTGAACCTCTTTCACTATATAAGACTGGACTCCGTTGACACCTTTAATCTTTAATATATCATGGGGATTTACTGAACCTTCAGTAAGCTCATCTCCAGCCTCTATATAATCACCATTTCTCACCTTTATTCTAGATCCATATGGCACAGTATATGATTTGCTTTCTCCATCTTCATCTGTAACTACTACTTCTTTTTTCTTCTTGCTTTCATTAATAGATATCTTACCTGCTATCTCTGAGATTATTGCAAGTCCCTTTGGTTTTCTAGCCTCAAATAACTCTTCAACCCTAGGCAAACCTTGAGTTATATCTCCTCCTGCTACACCACCAGTATGGAATGTTCTCATGGTAAGCTGAGTTCCTGGCTCTCCTATAGACTGAGCAGCTATAATTCCAACGGCCTCACCAACATCTACTTTTCCTCCAGTAGCAAGGTTCCTGCCATAACATTTAGCACAAATTCCATGTTTAACTTTACAAGTAAGAACCGATCTTATCTTTACAGATTCTACTCCTGCAGCTTCTATTCTATCAGCAGTATTATTATCTATTAGATTTCCTGCAGCAACTAATACTTCACCAGTTTCAGGGTTAACTACATCTTCTAGACAGTACCTTCCCGCTATCCTCTCAGATAAAGCTTCTATTATCTCATTGCCATCTTTAAATGCTTTAACCACTATGCCTTCTTCAGTGCCACAATCTTCATGTCTAACTATAACATCTTGACTTACATCCACAAGTCTCCTTGTTAAGTATCCCGAATCCGCCGTTCTCAATGCCGTATCCGCCAATCCTTTTCTGGCACCATGGGTAGAAATAAAGAATTCCAAAACTGAAAGTCCTTCTCTAAAGTTAGCCTTAACAGGCATCTCAACAGTTTTACCCGAAGCATTTGCCATAAGTCCCCTCATACCGGCTAACTGTCTTATCTGGTTTTTACTACCTCTAGCTCCAGAATGGGCCATTATAAATATATTGTTCAATTTATCTAGATTACTCATCAATGCATCGGTTACATCCTCTGTGGTCTTAGTCCACACTTCAATTACTTTTTCATATCTCTCGTCATCTGATATAAGACCTCTTCTATATGCCTTTTCATATTTATCTATTAATTCCTCAGCTTTAGAAACCAATTCTTTTTTTGCCTCAGGAACTATTATATCTCCGACACTTATAGTAATAGCTCCCACTGTAGAATAATGGAACCCAACCTGTTTTATATGGTCAAGCACTGATGCAGTAACAGTATTTCCATGCGTATTAAAGCATTTTTCTATAATTTTTCCAAGCATTTTTTTATCAACCAAGGTATCCACTTCTAAAGAATATTTATCTTTAGACCTATCTACAAATCCTAAATCCTGTGGAAGGTGCTCATTAAATATGAATCTTCCCACAGTACCTTCAACCAGCTGACCTTTATCATCTTCATCTAGTCTTCTCCTAATCTTGACTCTAGCATGAAGTCCTACTTCTTCATTTTGATAGGCAAGGAACATTTCATTAAAATCTTTAAATATCTTTCCTTCTCCTTTTTCTCCATCAACTTCTATTGTCAAATAATAACTTCCCAGTACCATATCTTGGGTAGGAGTAGTTATAGGCTTTCCTGCCTGAGGAGCTAAAATATTATTTATAGATAACATTAAAAATCTTGATTCCGCTTGAGCTTCACTGGACAATGGCACATGGACAGCCATCTGGTCTCCATCAAAGTCCGCATTATATGCTGTACATACCAATGGATGAAGTTTTATAGCTTTACCTTCTACAATTACAGGTTCAAAAGCCTGAATACCCAATCTATGAAGGGTAGGAGCACGGTTAAGAAGCACTGGGTGGTTTTTAATAACCAATTCTAAAACATCCCAAACTTCACCTTTCACTTTCTCTACCATTCTCTTTGCACTCTTAATATTATGAGCTAATCCATCACTCACTAATTTCTTCATTACAAAAGGCTTAAATAATTCCAAAGCCATTTCTTTAGGTAATCCACATTGATAAAACTTCAGCTCTGGTCCTACGACTATAACAGAACGTCCAGAGTAGTCAACCCTTTTCCCCAATAGATTTTGTCTAAATCTACCTTGCTTACCTTTAAGCATATCGGATAGAGATTTTAATGGCCTATTACCTGGTCCTGTTACAGGCCTACCCCTTCTACCATTATCTATTAAGGCATCTACTGCTTCTTGAAGCATTCTTTTTTCATTTCTTACAATTATATCTGGTGCACCTAAATCTAAAAGTCTTTTTAATCTATTATTTCTATTTATAACCCTTCTATACAAATCATTTAAATCAGATGTAGCAAACCTACCACCGTCTAGTTGAACCATAGGTCTCAAATCTGGTGGAATAATAGGTATAACATCCAATATCATCCATTCTGGTTTATTTCCAGATTGTCTAAATGCCTCTATTACTTCTAACCTTCTTGTTATCCTAATCTTTTTTTGTCCAGAACTGTCTTTAAGTTGCATCCTAAGTTCCTTAGACTCTTTATCCAATTCTATATTTCTCAACAACTCTTTAACGGCCTCTGCACCCATACCAGCCTTAAATTTTTTGCCATATTTATCTACGGCCTCTCTATACTCTTTCTCACTTAAAAGTTGTTTATTGGACAAAGGAGTATCTCCCGAATCAATTACTACATATGAAGCAAAATACAATATCTTTTCAAGAGATCTTGGAGACATATCTAATATAAGTCCCATTCTACTAGGTATCCCTTTAAAATACCAAATATGAGAAACTGGAGCAGCTAATTCAATATGCCCCATTCTCTCTCTTCTAACTTTAGCCTTTGTTACTTCAACACCACATCTATCACATACAACGCCCTTATACCTAACTCTCTTATACTTACCACAGTGACACTCCCAGTCCTTTGTAGGCCCAAATATCTTTTCACAAAATAGACCTTCTTTTTCTGGCTTAAGTGTTCTATAGTTTATAGTTTCTGGTTTTTTAACCTCACCTCTAGACCACTGTCTAATCTTTTCAGGAGAAGCTAATCCAATTCTTATGGAATCAAAGTTATTTAATTCAAACAAGGGGCTTTCTCTCCCTTCCACTTAAATAATTTATAGGATAAACTTTCAATGAACAACATCAATTCTTATCATCTTCTTGATCGTAATCATTATTTTCAAGTTCTAATTTAATATTACTATCTTCTTCATCATCTTCCACCGATTCTTTAATCTCTATTTCATTATCTTCTTCCGTAAGTACCTTGACATCTAACGATAAACTTTGAAGCTCTTTTATTAACACCTTAAAGGATTCAGGTATTCCAGGATCTGGTATATTTTCACCTTTAACAATAGCTTCATATGTTTTAACACGGCCTACAACATCGTCAGATTTAACTGTTAATATCTCTTGAAGTGTATGAGCAGCTCCATAGGCCTCCAATGCCCAAACCTCCATCTCACCAAATCTCTGTCCTCCAAACTGTGCTTTACCTCCCAGAGGTTGCTGAGTAACTAGAGAATAAGGTCCTGTAGATCTTGCATGTATTTTATCATCAACTAAGTGATGGAGTTTTAACATATACATATATCCAACAGTAACTGGATTATCAAAATGCTCCCCAGTTCTTCCATCTCTAAGCATTATTTTACCACTTCTAGGAAGTCCTGCTTCCTCCAACGCATCCATTATATCATCTTCATTGGCACCGTCAAATACAGGAGTAGCTACATGCCATCCCAATGCATTGGCAGCCATACCTAAATGGACCTCTAAGACCTGACCTATATTCATCCTTGATGGTACCCCTAAAGGATTTAATACCACATCTAGAGGCTTTCCATCTGGTAAATATGGCATATCTTCCTCTGGCAGTATTCTAGAAATAACACCCTTGTTCCCATGCCTACCACACATCTTATCTCCAACATTTATTTTTCTTTTAGTAGCCACATATACTCTAACTAACTCATTAACTCCTGGTGGCAATTCATCTCCATTTTCTCTAGTAAATACCTTCACATCCACTATAATGCCTGTCTCACCGTGGGGCACTCTCAATGAAGTATCTCTAACCTCTCTAGCCTTTTCTCCAAATATAGCTCTCAAAAGTCTTTCCTCAGCAGTAAGCTCAGTCTCTCCTTTAGGAGTTACTTTTCCTACTAAAATATCTCCAGACTTAACCTCTGCTCCTGACCTTATTATTCCTCTTTCATCTAAATCCTTAAGGGCATCTTCTCCAACATTGGGTATATCCCTAGTTATCTCTTCTGGTCCCAATTTAGTATCCCTTGCATCGGATTCATACTCTTCTATGTGAATAGATGTTAATACATCTTCCTTAACTAATCTCTCATTTAATAATATAGCATCCTCATAGTTATAACCTTCCCAAGTCATAAACCCTATCAGTAAATTTTTACCTAAGGCAATCTCTCCTAAATCAGTAGAAGGTCCATCTGCTATAACTTGACCCTTTTGGATCTTTTCGTCTTTTTCAACTATAGGTCTTTGATTAATACAAGTACCTTGATTAGACCGCTTAAACTTTAATAATTTATATTTTTCTATCTGTCCATCTTCGTCTTTTCTTATCAAGATTTCATTGGCACTTACTTTATCTACTACACCATCAACTTTAGAAACAATGGCAACTCCAGAGTCCTTCGCTGCCTTATATTCCATTCCAGTACCAATTATAGGGGCTTGAGGCTTCAACAAAGGCACTGCCTGTCTCTGCATGTTAGCACCCATCAATGCCCTATTGGCATCATCATTCTCTAAAAATGGTATCATAGCTGTTGCTACAGAAACTATCTGTTTAGGAGACACATCCATATAATCCGCTTCATCTCTTGGTATTACATCGATAGCACCATTCTCTCCCCTGATAGCAACCCTCTTATTTATAAAATGTCCCTCTTCATCTAATGGCTCATTTGCCTGGGATACAACAAAATAATCTTCAACATCTGCTGTCAAATATTCTATATCCTCAGTAACTACAGCCCTTTCTTTATCTACTTTTCTAAAAGGCGCTTCAATAAAACCATATTCATTTATCCTAGCATATGTTGCCAGTGAGTTTATTAGTCCTATATTTGGACCCTCAGGCGTTTCTATTGGACACATTCTACCATAATGGGAATGGTGAACATCCCTAACCTCGAATCCAGCCCTATCTCTACTTAATCCTCCTGGCCCTAATGCAGACATCCTTCTCTTATGGGTAAGCTCAGCCAACGGATTTGTTTGATCCATAAATTGAGACAATTGACTGCTACCAAAAAATTCTTTTATAGAGGCTGCCACTGGCCTTATATTTATCAATGCTTGAGGCGTAGCAATATCTATATCTTGAATAGTCATCCTCTCTCTAACTACCCTCTCCATTCTAGAAAGACCTATTCTAAATTGGTTTTGCAACAATTCTCCCACTGACCTAACTCTTCTATTGCCTAAATGATCTATATCATCTTCTTCCCCTACACCATTAAAAAGATTGAATTCATAGTTCATAGAAGCAATAATATCTGGTATTATTATATGCTTAGGCATAAGCTCTCTTATTCTTTCTTTTATTGAATCCTTTATTTCGTCTTCATTTTCACTTTGATCTAATATAGATTTCATTACAGGATAATATACCCTTTCCTTTAGACCTAATTCAGTCAAATCAAAGGGTAATTCAAAGGAATCTACATCTATAAAATGATTGCCTATAACTTTTACTATTTTACTACCATCTACTAATATATCTACATCATTTATACCAGAAGCCTCTATTTTATATGCCATATCTCTAGTTATCTTTTGACCCTTTTCTGCTAAAATCTCTCCAGTCTCAGGGTCCACTACATTTTCTGCTGCTTCTCTACCTATTATTCTATTATGTAGAGCTAATTTCTTGTTAAATTTATATCTACCAACTTTAGCTAAATCGTATCTTTTGGGATCAAAAAATAATGTGTTTATCAAAGACCTTGCACTTTCTACTGCTGGTGGCTCTCCAGGTCTTAATCTCTTATAAATTTCTAATAGTCCGTCTTCTTCTGATTCAGCACTATCTTTCTCCAAAGAATTCAATAGCTCTTCGCTTTCTCCAAACAACTCTAATATATCTGCGTCTGTACCATATCCCATGGCTCTAGCTAGTACTGTAATAGGAAGCTTTCTAGTCCTATCAACCCTTACATATACTATGCCATTAGAGTCACTCTCAAACTCTAACCAAGCACCTCTATTTGGTATTACTGTGGCAGAATATTGCCTATTCCCTGTCTTATCTATATTCTGGGAATAATAAACGCCAGGAGACCTTACCAACTGACTTACAATAACCCTTTCTGCTCCATTAATTATAAAAGTCCCTTTTTCTGTCATTAATGGAAAGTCTCCCATGAACACCTCTTGTTCCTTTACTTCTCCTGTTTCCTTATTAATAAGTCTTACCTTCACCTTCAATGGTGCAGCATAGGTGGTATCTCTTTCTTTACATTCTTCTACACAATATTTAGGTTCACCAGAAATATGATAATCAACAAACTCCAAAATCAAATTTCCAGTATAGTCCTGTATTGGAGATATATCTTCAAATACCTCCTTTAATCCTTCATTCACAAACCACTTATAAGATTGTTTCTGTACTTCAATTAAATCAGGTAATTCTAAAACTTCTTCAATCCTAGAATAACTCATTCTAACCCGTTTACCAAATGAAACAGGATGCACCATTTATAATTCACCCCTTATTTAAAACTAAAATACCATAAGTAATATTTACTAATGGCTTCTTTTCATGGTATGATTAATAACATATCTATATATTATTCCCCTTTGGGAAATATTTATTCAAAATTTATGCCAACTTTTGACTATTCGGCATTTTATAATATTATCACATGAAAATACAGTTGTCAAGTAAAGTTTCTCCAAAAAAATAAGCTTCAAAAAAAATCTTCGAAGCTTATCCTTTTAGTCAATATATTAAATTCAATAAAGCAAAATACATGAAATATGCTCTGGGAAAATCCCAGAGCAATTATTTAAAACTATTTTACTTCTACAGTTGCTCCTACTTCTTCTAATTTTGATTTCATTTCTTCTGCATCTTCTTTAGATACTGCTTCTTTAACTGGCTTTGGAGCTCCATCAACTAATGCCTTAGCTTCTTTTAATCCTAATCCAGTTATTTCTCTAACTACTTTGATAACTTTGATCTTAGAATTTCCAGCATTTGAAAGAACTACATCAAATTCAGTCTTTTCTTCTGCGCCACCTGCTGCTGCTGCACCTGCTACTGGAGCTGCTGCCATTGCTACTGGAGCTTGAGCACTTACTCCAAATTCTTCTTCTAATGCCTTTACTAAATCAGATAATTCTAAAACTGTTAATCCCTTTACCTCTTCAATTAAATTCATAACTTTTTCACTTGCCATTTTATTATCCCTCCATTATTTTCTTTAAACATTTAATTTTTATTTCTCATTCAATTATGCCTCTTGTTTCTCCTTAACGGCATTTAATGCATATACAAGGTTTTTGATATTAGCTTGCAATACATTGGCAAATCCAGATATTGGACCATTCAATCCTCCAAGCACTTGTGCTATTAACACTTCTTTTGGTGGTAATTCTGCCAATTCTTTTATGCCATCTAATCCAATAATCTTACCATCTACTACACCAGCTTTTATGTCAAGCTCTTCATGTTCTTTAGCAAATTCATTTGTGATTTTAGCTGGAGCCACTGGATCCTCAAATCCAAAAGCAATAGCATTAGGTCCTACCAAGTGTTTATTGAATTCCTCTAATCCTTGGTCTTTAAAAGCAAATCTCATCATAGTGTTTTTGTATACTTTATATTCTACTCCTGCTTCAGTAAACTTCTTTCTTAATTCTGTAACTTCTTCAACATTTAAACCTCTATAGTCAACCAACACCATGGCTTGAGCTTTGTCAATTTTTCCTTTTATTTCTTCAACAACTTGTTTTTTGGACTCTATCCTCGAACTCATTTATCTTCCACCTCCCTAAAGAGCAATTCTACAATTTTCTAGCATTAAATATAATTATTATTAAAAAAAGGATCTCTCATAGACATAGAGAGATCCTGCATAATCATTTTATCAGGAAACCTCGGTAGGATATTTAAGCTTAACGCTCCTACTGTCTACGGTGTAATATACAATTTATTTAATAGAAACAAAATTTATTATAACACTCTACAATAAGGTTGTCAACAAATTTATTTCTCCATTAATTTTTGTCCATTAATCTTTATTCCTGGACCCATCGTACTAGATATAACAACACTTCTTAAATATTTCCCCTTTGCTGCCGATGGTTTAGCCTTTATTATCGCACCCATAATTGCATCAAAGTTTTCCTGTAATTTCTCTGTTCCAAAAGAAGCCTTTCCTATAGGAACATGTATTATACTAGTCTTATCAACTCTATACTCTACTTTACCAGCTTTAATCTCTTTTATAGCTTTTTCTACATCAAATGTAACTGTACCTGATTTAGGATTGGGCATTAAACCCTTAGGTCCTAATATTCTACCTAATCTACCAACAACCCCCATCATATCAGGAGTAGCTACTACTACATCAAAATCAAACCAATTTTCTTTTTGAATTTTTTCCATATACTCTTCAGCACCAACATAATCTGCTCCAGCAGCTTCCGCTTCTTTTACTTTTTCTCCTTTAGCAAAAACAAGAACCTTTTTTGTCTTTCCAGTACCATGAGGAAGAACTATAGCTCCTCTAACTTGTTGGTCTGCATGTCTTGGATCTACTCCTAGTCTAACCGATAACTCTATAGTTTCATCAAATTTAGCTTTAGCTGTTTTTTGTACTAACTCTATTGATTCTGACGCATCATATAATTTTTCCCTATCAAGTATTTTGGCACTATCTTGATAATTTTTACCTCTTTTTGACATAAGTATAACCTCCTCAGTGGTATTAACGACTTTACAAATCTCCCACATATTTCATTATTCTTCGACTACAATTCCCATACTTCTAGCTGTACCAGCCACCATACTCATAGCAGCATCAATATCATTTGCATTCAAATCTGGCATCTTAACTTCTGCAATTTCCTTTACTTTATCCTTTGATATTGTTGCTACTTTATTCTTATTTGGCTCTCCAGATGCTGTGTCTATACCCAATGCTTTTTTAAGCAAAACAGCTACTGGAGGGGTTTTTGTTATAAAGCTAAAAGATCTATCTTGGTAAACTGTTAGAACAACAGGAATTATCATGCCTGATTGATCAGCAGTTTTTGCATTAAATTCTTTACAGAATCCCATTATGTTTACACCATGAGGTCCCAAAGCAGTACCTACTGGTGGTGCTGGAGTTGCTTTTCCCGCTGGAATCTGTAATTTTACTACAGCTACAACTTTCTTAGCCATAACCCTTACACCTCCTTATTATTTAGTGGATTTAGACAGTTTGTCTACCACTTTTGACAAATATTTAATCTAAAATTTATTTATATTTTTTAAAATTACTCACTAGAATAAATAAACTCCCATTACAATTTCTCCACTTGCCCAAAATCTAACTCAACAAGGGTCTCTCTACCAAACATAGATATAAACACTTTCATTTTTCTCTTTTCAAGATTTATATCTTCTACATTTCCCATGAAGTTTTCAAAGGGTCCTGATATAACCTTTATAGAATCCCCTATCTCTATATCTATTTGAGGTAAAGCTTCTTGTACTCCCAACATCTTAATTTCGTCATTGGTCAATGGAACAGGTTTAGAACCAGGCCCAACAAAACCTGTAACCCCTCTGGTATTCCTTACAAGATACCAGGATTCGTCAGTTATTATCATCTTCACCATAACATATCCAGGAAATTTCTTTCTCTCTTTTACTTTTCTTTTTCCATTTTTAGTCTCTATATGCTCTTCAGTGGGCACTTTAACTTCTTGTATTACGTCTTGCATTCCTCTATTTTCTACCATCTTCTCTATATTCGCCATAACTTTATTTTCATGTCCTGAATACGTGTGTACAACATACCACTTGGCTTTATCTGATATATCTGCCATATTATATGGGGACCTAATAAAAAAGGTCCTTCCCTCCCTTTTATTTTTTTAACCTACTATAACCGATAACAGTCCTTGGTAAACAGTATCTAGAACCCAAATTAACAAGCCCATTAAAGCGCATGTAACCAAAACCACTATTGTGTGGTTTATCAAGTCTTTTTTATTAGGCCAACTAACTTTTTTGATTTCAGATCTTACTCCTCGAAAAAAGCCTCCTAATCTGTTAAAAACTCCTTTATTCGCTCCTGCTTGAGCCGCCATCCATTTCACATCCTTATTTGTTTTATTATCTTTAATCTACTTAGTTTCTTTATGAACTGTGTGAGTTTTACAGAACTTACAATACTTTTTCATTTCCATTCTGTCAGGATGTTGTCTTTTATTTTTAGTTGTATTATAATTTCTTTGTTTGCACTCTGTACATTCTAAAGTAATTTTATCTCTCATTACAAACACCTCCTACACCATACCGTATATATATATGTCAGTCTACTTCAAGGCATAATAACCCAATAATAACTACATTACTTTATATAAACTATCACAAATAAAAAAGTATGTCAATAAAAAATAGAATATAAAACACATTATATATAGTATGTCCCTATTTAACTATCAAGTATTCAATTATACATATTAAATTATCTAAAAAAGACTAGGCCAAACCTAGTCTTTTAGATTATTCTATAATCTCACTAACTACTCCAGCTCCTACTGTTCTTCCACCTTCACGGATCGCAAATCTTAATCCTTCTTCCATCGCTATTGATGTTATTAATTTGATTTCAAATGTTGCATTGTCTCCTGGCATACACATTTCTACGCCTTCTTCTAAGTTTATTTCTCCTGTTACGTCTGTTGTTCTAAAGTAGAATTGTGGTCTGTATCCGTTAAAGAATGGCGTATGTCTTCCTCCCTCTTCTTTTGTCAATACATATACTTCTGCTTTGAACTTTGTATGGGGTGTTATTGTTCCTGGT
>NZ_JHVL01000061.1 GCF_000620125.1 Clostridiisalibacter paucivorans DSM 22131
TGATAATAGCAGATGAACTTGGATATATTTCTTTTGATAAAGAAGCCTCTGAGCTCTTATTCACCTATCTTTCCTTAAGAGCAGGAAGAAAATCTACAATAATAACTACAAATTTATCATTTGAAAGGTGGGATGAAATATTTAAAGATCCAGTAATGACAGCTGCAATAATAGATAGACTTACACATAAATCATATATTGTAAATATGAATGGTAATTCTTATAGATTAAAAGAAACTAAACTTTGGTTAGAAAAGCAATAATTTTTTTACCTTAACTAGAGGAGAATTCGATTAGAATTTAGAGGAAATTTCGGTTGACAAATACAGTACTAGAAGAGCTGCAAGCAAAGGTGTGAAAAGAGAGAAGTACAGTAGGCAGTATGCCTTTAGTAGTAAAATGAAATGTGCTTTCTGTGGTGGAACAATAGGACGACGTTCTTAGCATGGTAATACTAAGAATAAAAAAGTAGTTTGGGCATGTATTACCGGAACTAAAAAAGGTAAAAAATATTGCCCTCACAGTAAAGGTATTAGTGAATCTGCGATTGAAGATGCATTTGTCGATGCGTTTAATACGTTAACAACCAGCAATAGAGGTATGGTTGAAGAGTTTCTTCAAAATATTGAAGAGACTATCGGTGAATCCACAGTTACCAAAAAGCTCAAAAAGCTTAGTGATGAAAAAGAAAATTTGAAGTATAAGTTAGGTAAGCTTGTAGAAATGAATCTTGAAAATATCATTACTAAGGAAACTTACGAAGAGAAATATAATGCTACAACAATGGAGCTTGAAAGAGTTGAAGAAGAGTTAAGTAATCTTGATGAAGCTTATGAGCAAGAAAAGCAACTGAAAGATAAACTTAGATCTTTCAGAAAAGCATTTGATAACAATGAAGCTTTAGAATCATTTGATCGTGAAATATTTGAAAATGTTATTGATCATGTGATTGTTGGAAAAAAAAATGAAGATGGGACACAAAATCCATATTCAGTTACTTTTGTATTCAAAGCAGGTATGGAATCTGAGGAGGATATATCTAGAAAAAAAGCTAAGGGAATACATGATAAACACTCCGATATTATGTATTCCCATAACGCAGACGACACATATCGAATGCGTGGTAGGAATACAGAAAATTCAACAACAAAATTAGATCATAAAATGGCTAATTATCAGGGGCAACGACTTATTCTCTGGAATGACAGTTTTATTATTTATCAGATTTTAGTATTGAATATATTAATTTATTATGCTATAGTATACGTTGATATAATTGAGAATTTAGGAGGAACTAAACTATGACAGCTTCAATGCGTTTAAGATAAGCCAGCAATAAAAAGAGCAATTCTATCCACAGTGATAGGCTTTTTGTTGTGCTTATTTATACGATGTTGGAGTTGATTAAGGTAAGGATTAGCTTCTTTGCTATACCTTTCTTTAGTGTATCCTCATATTGTATATATGCAGATCGAAGTCACATTGTGGGACTGGGTCTGCATTTTTATTGCCTAAAATAATTATGATTTTAATTGGAAGAATTATTTTAGAAAAATATAGGAGTAGATAAAATGGAAAAATATAATTGGAAACAGAGGTTTTTTACAATATATGCAGGTCAGGCAGTTTCACTTATTACAAGTGCTATATTACAAATGGCGATTATCTTTTATATTACAGAAAAGACGGGATCTGCCATGGTATTATCAATAGCTTCACTTATTGGTTTTCTACCATATGCAGTCTTAGGACCTGCTATTGGTGTTTTAGTTGACCGTTATAATAGAAAGACGATTATGATAATAGCAGATTTAATTATTGCTATAGCAGGTGCAGTATTAGCATTTATTGCATTATATATGGAAATTCCGATATGGATGATTATGGTGGTGCTTTTTATACGAAGTGTTGGAACAGCTTTTCATTCCCCAGCATTAAGTGCTGTAACACCACTTTTAGTACCAGAAGATCAATTAACCAAATGTGCTGGCTACAGCCAATCATTGCAATCTATAAGCTATATTATTAGCCCAGCTGCCGCAGCCTTTTTATATTCTATTTGGGAATTAAATGCGATTATAGCAATTGATGTATTTGGTGCCATAGTTGCTATTATTGCACTAGCATTGATAGAAATCCCTAAGCTTGATGTAGAAAAGCAAGAATTAAGCCTAAGTTTTATAAAAGAGATGAAAGATGGCTTTTATATTTTGAAAGAAAATAAAGGGTTATTTGCTTTGTTACTAATAGGTACTTTATATATGCTGGTTTACATGCCAATCAATGCACTTTATCCATTAATTAGTATGGAATACTTTAAAGGAACACCTATGCATGTATCTATTACAGAAATAGCCTATGCTTCAGGCATGCTCATAGGAAGCATGCTGTTAGGGTTATTTGGTAGCTACAAAAAGCGAATAATACTAATAACTGCATCTATTTTTATGATGGGAGCCAGTTTGACTATTTCGGGATTACTTCCTCCAAGTGGCTTTGTGGTATTTGCATTATGTTGTGCAATTATGGGACTCTCCGTTCCGTTTTATAGTGGTGTTCAAACGGCACTTTTCCAAGAGAGAATTAAGCCTGAATATTTAGGACGTGTATTTTCCCTAACAGGTAGCATTATGTCTTTAGCTATGCCCGTTGGATTAATACTATCTGGGTTATTTGCGGATAGAATCGGCGTAAGCAATTGGTTCTTAATATCTGGAATCTTAATTATAGGGATTGCAATGATTTGTCCATTTATTCTAGTAATTAAGGGTTTAGATGAAAAATAAAAGAAGGAAATAAAAAATATGAGGAGGTACACTTATGTATTATATATTTATGTAATTCTTCCTGCTTAAATCGCAGGGTTTTTCCTGCGAATAGGTATGAGAACATGCGATTTTAGACAGGAGGAAAGAAAAATGGAATTATTAATAAAAGCGAAAGATATATTTGTAGAATATACAGGACGTGATATTTTAGACATTGATGAATTGGAGTTATATAGTTATGATCGTATTGGGTTAGTTGGGGCAAATGGTACAGGTAAAAGTACCTTATTAAAAGTATTGTTAGGAGAATTAACCCCACCTGGATGCAAGCTTAATCGTATAGGAGAATTTGCATATATTCCCCAGTTAGATGAAATAGTTACGCAAGAGGTTAAAGACTTTTCAATAATGGGAAAGCTAGGTGTTGGGGATTTAGATAGGAAGATAATGAGTGGTGGTGAAGAGACCAGGTTAAAAATAGCACAAGCCCTATCAGGCCATGTGCATGGTATTTTTGCTGATGAGCCAACGAGCCATTTAGACCGTCAGGGAATTGACTTTTTAATCGGGCAGCTAAAGTATTTTTATGGTGCACTACTCATTATTAGTCATGATCGTTATTTTCTCGATGAGGTTGTTGATAAGATATGGGAGCTAAAGGATGGGAATATCACAGAGTATTGGGGGAACTATTCTGATTACCTTCATCAGAAAGAGGAAGAATATAAAAACCAGGCCACAAAATATAAGCAATTTATCGCTGAGAAAGAGCGATTGGAAAAAGCGGCAGAAGAAAAACGAAACCAAGCAAATAAAATGAGCCAGAAGACAAAGGGTGCAGCTAAGAAAGATAAATCCAAAAGTGGTGGACGTTTAGCACATCAGAAAACTATAGGAAGCAAGCAAAAAACATTGCATAATGCTGCTAAGTCCATTGAGCAAAGAATTGAAGATTTGGGAGAAATACAGGCTCCAGAAAATATCAGTACCATTCGTTTTAGACAGAGCAAGGCACTCGAACTTCATAATCCTTATCCTATTATTGGAGAGGAAGTGAATAAGAATTTTGGGGATAATGTGTTATTTAAGAAAGCTTCCTTCCAAATCCCTCTTGGAGCAAAGGTGGCACTAGTTGGTGGGAATGGTACTGGAAAAACAACTTTAATTGAAATGATATTAAACCATGAAGATGGTATATCAACCTCCCCTAAGGCAGAAATAGGCTACTTTTCCCAAAATGGGTACAAATATAACCATAATCAAAAGGTTATGGAATTTATGAAGGAAGATTGTGACTACAATATTACTGAAATCCGCTCAGTACTCTCTTCCATGGGAATTAAAGATGGGGATATTAACAAAGAACTATCTGTTTTAAGTGGTGGTGAAATTATTAAACTGTTACTAGCTAAAATGCTTATGGGTAGGTATAATATATTATTAATGGATGAACCAAGTAATTTTCTTGATATACCTAGCCTAGAGGCGCTGGAAGTGTTAATGAAAGGGTATGCTGGAACGATAATATTTATTAGTCATGATAGAAAGCTAGTGGATAATGTAGCCGACATAGTTTATGAAATCAAAGATAAAAAATTAAACTTAGTTCGATAATTATTTTATTTATTTACAATTAAAAGAAGGAGTTGTTGTTTTATGTTTAATAATAGCATTGTAGTAACCTGGGAGGGGTATAGCCTCCCGTAAGTTTATATGAAATCAAAATAGCTTTAGGAGGATAAAAAAATTGAATAAAATAGATATGACGAATTTAGGGCTTAATAAAAGATTTATAACTGAGTCTACTTTATATAAAGAGCTTTATATTGGGAGAGTTATTTCGGAGTACAAAAACCTATACAAGGTTGTAACAGAAGATGGTGAATTAACAGCAGAAATTTCTGGTAAGCTTCGTTTTAAGGTAAAAAATGTCTCCGATTATCCCGCAGTAGGGGATTTTGTTATGATAGATCGAACAGAAGATATCAGTGGAAACGCAATTATTCATACCATACTCACAAGAAAAAGTGCCTTTATTAGAAAGGCAGCAGGAACATCAAATGATAATCAAATTGTAGCTTCAAATATTGATACGGTTTTTATTTGTATGTCTCTTAATAATGATTTTAATATTCGTAGAATAGAACGTTACCTTGGAATTGCCTGGGATAGTGGAGCAAAGCCTGTCATTGTGCTTACTAAATCAGATTTGTGCAAGGATCTTTCTGAAAAGCTGACAGAAATTGATACTGTAGCAATGGGAGTAGATGTAATAGTTACTTCAAGTATGAGTGAGGATGGCTACTTGCCAATAAAAAGTTATCTTGGCAGTGGAAAGACTATTGCATTTATAGGATCATCAGGTGTTGGAAAGTCTACTTTGATTAATAAGGTTATTGGTGAAAATATTCTTGAAACTAATGGAATACGAAATGATGATAAAGGCAGACACACTACAACCAGGCGAGAGATGATTGTCATCCCAAATGGTGGTGTTGTTATTGACACTCCAGGAATGAGGGAAATAGGAATTGAAAGTGTTGATTTATCAAAAACCTTTACTGACATTGATGAGTTGTCGGCTAAGTGTAAGTTTAGCGACTGTACCCATTCTAATGAGCCAAAATGTGCGGTGCAAGAGGCCATAAGAGCTGGATTACTATCCAAAGATAGGCTTGAGAGCTATCTGAAACTCAAAAAAGAAGCTAAATATGAAGGATTAAATTCTAGGCAAATAGAAAATGAAAAGCTTAATGAAATTTTCAAGGAATTTGGCGGCATGAAGAGTGCCCGAAAGATGCTGAAAGAGAAGAGTAAGTCAAGGTAGAAATGTTAATACACTGGATAGATTCAATGGAGGTTTTTTATGCGTAGTAATAAAGTACTAGACCAAGTAAGTAAAATAGAGGATATGGAAATTCAATTAACTAAATTCAATTCCAAAAGGGCTCTTTCAAAAATTGATAAAAGGTTAGAGGTAAGGAAAATAGGAAACTGCAGTTTAATTTACGAACCTAACAGTCCTAACTCCATTTATTATAATAGAGTAAAGGGATTTGGAATGAAAGATATAGATAAACTAGATCAGATACTGGATATATACAGAGAACAAAACATAATTCCATGCTTTGATATGACACCTAACAATATTAATGGAGAAGTTTCAACAGCCTTGTTTAATCATGGTTATACAGTTTTTGAGCAGTTAGCATTTATGCAGGTAATTCCTAAGGTGTATGAAGGCTCTATAAATGAAATAGATATAGTTGAAGTAACAAAAGAAAATGCTGAAGAATTCGTAAACATAGTAATAGAATCCAATGGTGGTATGGACATTGATGCATCGGTAATAAAAAGAAGAGCACCATATTTTTATAAGCCTAACTTTTACAATTTTATTTCCTATATTGGAGGGAAGGTCGCGGGTATTGGCTCGCTTTTTATCAATAATAAAGAAGGATACATTGCTAATGATTACTCTTTTAAAGATTTTAGAGAAAAGGGAAGTCAAAAAGCATTATTAATGTACAGGATTAATAAAGCAAAAGAGTTGGGATTGGAAAAATTGTATACAGATGTAGAGTTTGGTTCTATCAGTCATAATAACATGCAAAAACTGGGACTTGAAACTGTATTCGTTAATTCATATTGGACCAAATAAAATACTTTAATTGTACCTTGGGTATTGTAAAAAGAAGATGTCTTTAGTTGTATCCTAGGGATAGGAGACAGCTAAAACAAAATTGGTATTTAATAGTGTGGGTTGCTGTTAATCTCCCCCTTATTCACAATACATCAGAAGTCCGTTCAATGTTTGCCTCTATGGGTTTTGCACAAAATTATTGGGAAAAGATTATTTATCTTAAGTAGTGGTGAAATTATTAAGTTATTGTTACCTAAAATGCTTATGGGTAGATATAACATATTATTAATAGATGAACTTTCTTGATATACCTAGCTTGGGGGCATTGGAAATGTTAATGAAAGAGTACACTGAAAGGATTATATTTATTAGCCATGATAAAAAACTAGTAGATAATGTAGCAGATGTAGTTTATGAAATTAAGGATAGGAAAATAAATCGATTATAATTAGTTCAATATTAATAAATTAATTTTGAAACAAGGAGTGAATATTATGTTTGGACCAGATAAGAAAAAGCTTTATCCGAATGAAAACATAAAAACAGTTTGTTATATAAGTAATTTGCCAAAACGGCCCAATGTAGAAATTGGAGAATATACCTATTATAGCGATAATAAAAAGTCCCCAGAGAAATTCTATGACAATATAGAGCACCACTACGAATTTCTAGGGGATAAACTGATAATAGGAAAGTTCTGTGCAATTGCAGAGGGTGTTAAGTTTATTATGAATGGTGCAAATCATAGATTGGATGGAATTACAACCTATCCCTTTAATATCTTTGGCCAAGGATGGGAAAAGGTGACTCCTACAATTGAACAACTTCCTTTTAAGGGAGATACAGTGATTGGCAATGATGTATGGATAGGTCAAAATGTTACCATTATGCCGGGTATTAAAATTGGTGATGGTGCGATTATTGCCGCTAATTCAACAGTAGTGAAAAGTGTTGATCCATATACAATATATGGTGGGAATCCAGCTAAGTTTATCAAAAAACGCTTTAGTGACGAAAAGATTGAATTCTTGCTAAAGCTTCAATGGTGGAATTGGAGCGAAGAGGAGATATTTAACAATCTTGAAAAATTAACATCAGAAACTGGGTTAGAAGAATTAATGGATAAATGGGAGGAAAATCAATGAATAAACAAGAATTATATCAAACCGCTTTTGGTATAATTAATCATAAAAAATTACGGAACTTTGGAACTTCAGGGCATGTTGCGTGTGCGTTGGAGACAAATAAGGGTAACATCTTTACAGGCATATGCATTGACTTGCCATGTTCTATTGGATTATGTGCTGAACAGTCAGCTATTGCTGAAATGGTAAAGAATAATGAAACTATAATCAAAAGGATTGTCGCTGTATTTGAAGATGGGAGTATACTTCCACCATGTGGAAGGTGTAGGGAGTTCATTGTACAGATAGATAATCAAAATATAGAGACCCAAATTGTGTTACCTGAAATGGAAGAAGTGCTGCTGAAAGATTTATTACCGGAAAGGTGGGATGTCAAATGGGACTAAAAAAGATAACTAGCAAAGTCTTTTATTATCCACATCAACCAGAAACTGATCGGCCTATGCTAGCATACTTAAAAGGAGATAAAATTGTACTTGCCATTGATGCAGGAAATTCAGCAGACCATGTTGATGAATTTTATAAATCCCTAAAAATTGAGGGCCTAAAGAAGCCAGATTTTACAGTCATCACTCATTGGCATTGGGACCATACCTTTGGAATGCATAAAATTCATGGTTTGTCCATTGCACACCATAAAACCAACGAGTTTTTGAAACAGGAAAGAGCCAAACTATCTGATAGTGCATATACAAAATTTTTGATAAATGATGATGAGTGCCTTAGTAGAGAATATGCAGATAATAAAAGAATTATTGTTGTTCCATCAGATATCCAATTTGAAAAGGAACTTACCATTAATCTAGGTGGAATAACTGCAAAGATTTTTCATACCGTATCTCCTCATTCGGAAGATACGGTGCTTATCTATATTCCTGAGGAAAGGATATTGTTTTTGGGAGATTCAACAAGTGAGGATTTCTTCAATGATGATTACATGGATAGGGAAAAATTAAGGACATTAATAAATTTAATAGAAAGTATCGACTGTAAATATTGTATTTTAAGTCATACAGAACCTCTAGCTAAATCAGATTTATTAGATTACTTAAAATCCATTCTAAAATAAACCGACTAAACTGTGCACAGATTGTCGGATGAATAAACGTGTCTTTTGATAATATTGATGATGAAGGGAGGTTATTCTATGGATTCCTTAAGCAGTATGAATAATGCATTGGAATATATTGAGGAGCATTTAACTGGAGTTATTGACCATAAAGAGGTAGCTAAAATTGCTCATTGCTCAGAGTATCATTTTAGTAGAATGTTTTCTTTTCTATCAGGTATAAGCTTATCAGAGTATATTCGTAGAAGAAAACTAACCCTGGCAGCGACTGATTTGAAGGATCCAGGTCTAAGGATAATTGATGTTGCTATCAAATATGGGTATAATTCAGCCGACTCCTTTTCTCGTGCCTTTTACTCTATGCATGACATTCTCCCCTCTGTAGCAAGAGAGGAAAATTCGAAATTAAGGGCTTATCCTAGAATGACCTTTCAATTATCAATTAAAGGAGGATGCGAGATGAATTATCGTATCGTTGAAAAAGAGGCGTTTAATTTGGTGGGATTTAAAAAGAGGGTTCCAATTGTTTTTGAAGGCGTAAATCCAGAGATTGCGAAAATGACTGAGCTTTTAACTCCTGAGATTATTAAAGAATTAAAAGGAATTTCAAATGTAGAACCAAGGGGTATTATTAGTGCCTCTACTAATTTTTCTGAAGGTAGGATGGAAGAAGAGGGAGAATTAGACCATTATATTGGAGTGGCAACATCAAAAGGTGAAGAAGCAGAATTTGATATATTAAAAGTAGAAGCTAATACTTGGGTAGTATTTGAATCTATTGGACCATTCCCTGAAACACTTCAAAATATATGGGGCAGGATATACTCAGAATGGTTTCCATCATCGGGATATGAGATAGCCCCGGGTCCAGAAATTTTATGGAATGAGAGCCCAGACACAAGGAATCCAAAATATAAAAGTGAAATATGGATACCGGTTAAAAAAGATATTAAATAAATATGGTGAACTTTGATGTTTAAAAAATAAGGTCAAAAAGCCCCGAAGATACTAGGTTTCATAAAATGAAAGTAAATCCATCTACTCTACTTTAGCCCTCGATATGTGTTCATAGGAATATATTGAGGGTTTATTTTTAGGTAAGAAATAAGCCTAAAATCAGATAGGGTTAAGTTGACTGAATAGATAATATTGTAGGGTTAAGGAGATAGGATAGACGATAACACCCAATCAAAGGTATAGTATAATTTATTGCTTTTACAATAATATCTTTTGAATAATCCAGCTATGTTTGGTCTACGGAGCGTGGATTATTTTTTGAAATACTTAAGTATATAATAAAATCGAGGTGAACACAATGGATATAAAAAGAAAAAAAGAACTTTTGGAAATCTATAGAAACAGACATCCTGAAATGGGTGTAATATCCTACAGTTGTAGAGAAACTGGCGAGGTATTTTTGGGTATCTCCAAAGATACAAAATCAGACTTCAACAGCAATAATATGAAATTGGAAGCCAACTGGCACCCCAATAAACGATTACAGGAACTCTGGAACAAATATGGCTCGGAAGGCTTTGAACTATCAGTTATTAAAGTGTTAAAGTATGATGACCCACATGAAGATCATACAGCAAAATTAGAAAGTTTGAGAGAGCAGTGTCTCGCTGCTGATCCAAATGCAAGGAGGATATGGCGATGAATGAAAAAGTTGTTATGGTATCAAATGGTTATGAGCGTATAGATGGCAGAAACGCCTATAAATCTGGCATCAAACGTTTAACATTAGGTGCACCTATGCTGGAAGAAAATAAAAAAATGCAGATTGCCGCACAGATTTGGAAAAATGATATAGATGGTGAATTGATTCTGGCCCAGGAGCTACCCATCCATCAAATATTTGACCTAATAATCTTTTTGTCCCAGACATTACTTTACTTCAAGGAGGCTTACCGACTCCCCCTTTTATATGACCCGGAAAAACCCCTCGTGGAACGTGTTGGGGTACAAGGTGATGTGCTATCTGTAGAGGTGTGTGTAGACAATCAAAACATCAATGAGGACATCAAAGCATTTGCCCAGAGTCTGAATGATTTAGGGGAATTGATTGGAGAACGCAAGCGGGTGCTTAACCGAATTTTAGAAGAATTGGAGTTATATTAATATGAAACAAACCAGTATTTTATCACCTACCAGAGAGCTATCAGAAGAGGAGAAGTCCCTTGTCTGGCAAAAACCACCTTCACATATTGAGAGTGAAGCAGAAAAACGTATATATCAAGAAGTAGTAAGAAATTGGAATCGTGGTGAAATGAAAATCAATACAATTTTGCTGGAGGGAGATGCTGGTTCGGGAAAAACCCAGCTTGCCAAAGCTTTATCTGCTGATTTTAACCTGCCTTATACTAAAGTAACCTGTTTTGCAGATATGGATAAATCCGATGTGCTGGGTTCTATTCTACCGGTACTGCCGGAAAAAGATGATAAATCAGATACTGTTGAATATCGCTATTATCCGTCAGAAATTGTCCGTGCGTATGAAAATGGATGGCTCTTGGAGATTCAGGAACCCACAGTGATTAGGGATGCTGCTGTTTTAATGGCTCTAAATTCCGCATTAGAACCAGATGGTAGCCTAAACTTACCTACCCGTATCGTACATCGTCATCCTGATTTTATTACCGTTATAACAACAAACCGAGGTTATAATGGCTACCGCCCCCTAAATGAAGCTTTGCGTGATAGAGTACAACATGCAGAAAAACTGGATTTACCACCCAAAGAAGTTATGATGGAACGGGCCAAGGCTAAGACTGGTTATCATTATGAAAGTATTCTTTCTCCTTTAGCCGAAACAATTATGCTGCTGGATGAAACTGCCCAGGCTAATGCTATTAAAGGTGTGGCTGGGATGCGATCCTATATCTTTTGGGTTGATGCCGTTCAAAGCGGTGCCTCGGTACAAAATACTCTTTATTATAAGGTACTTTACAAAATTACCACTGACCCACAGGAGCTTGCCATTTTAGAGCAGGCGCTAGTAAGTCATGACTTGACAGATAAGCTTGAGGAATTGGATATCATCTGTCAATCCCATTCAGACGGAGAGAATCCAGAAGTAATGGAACTTAATATTTCCGAAAATGGAGAGTTCTCTACCAAGACAGATCAAGCTGATAAAAATGCAGTGCGTCTGAGAAAATCAGAAGACAGTGAGGGGCATTCGGATACGAGCAGTGATGAAAATACTGATATTTCAAGCAATGATAATGGAGAAAATGGCACTCCATTCTATCATGAGCTCGATAAATCCGATACAAACGAATTTCAAAAAAAGGAATTTCGTAAACAGTTGAACAGGGAAGCACGGCAAAGTGTTCAAGGCAGCTGCCATGAAGAAATCAAGCTTATTGTCCACCGCCCTGAAGCTACCGCTCAAAACAGGGAAGAGTATCACAACATGGCTGCTACTTTGCTACCAGTCATTCGGGAACTAATCCGCAAAACAAACCCGCTTTTAGAGCATGAAGTTTCCGCTGAATTTTCCAAATCTCAGCTTTATGGCACAAAGTTCTGTGCGGATCAGGCCGCTTCTTTGGATTTCCGCGTA
This sequence comes from Clostridiisalibacter paucivorans DSM 22131, assembly GCF_000620125.1. Lineage (NCBI taxonomy): Bacteria > Bacillati > Bacillota > Tissierellia > Tissierellales > Thermohalobacteraceae > Clostridiisalibacter > Clostridiisalibacter paucivorans. Next base: position 12,194 of record NZ_JHVL01000061.1, read on the forward strand.
TTTGCTCGCAAGCGTCCACCCGAGGAAGAACCCTCCCTTGCGGTTGCTCTCAGGATTGATGAATCAGCGTCAATGTCAGCCTTTGGCCGTTTGGATGCAGCAAAACAAGCAGCTGTCGCTTTATATGAATTCTGCAAAGGGTGTGGCATTCCGATAATGGTTTACGGGGATACAGCAGACCGCTCCAAGCTGGAGCAAATGTCCGTCTATGCCTATGTAGACTTTGAAAGCAAAGATGCAGATGAAAAATATGCTCTTATGAACATTCAGGCACGCAGCAACAATCGGGATGGTATGGCATTGCGCATTATTTCCGATAGATTGCTTAATGTGCCCCAAAAATCCAAATTAATAATCAGCATCAGTGATGGGCAGCCTAAGGCTATGCCTGATTATTCAGGTGAAAAGGCAGCGTATGATATGAAAGATACTTTGCAGGAATTTAGGCGAAAAGGCATCCAGTTCCTAGCTGCAGCTATTGGACAGGATAAGGAGGCTATCCGAGAGCTTTACGGTGCTGAAAACACACTGGATATAACCGATTTGAAGCAGCTTCCAGCAAGATTGGTACAAGTAATCGCAAGGTGTATCTAGTATGATATACTAAGTAGGAATGGAGGTGGTGTTATGGATTGTGTGAAAATAGGCAATTTAATTGCCAAGCTACGAAAGGAAAAAAAACTTACCCAGAAAAACATTGCAGATGCTTTGAATATTCAAAATAAAACGGTTTCAAAATGGGAATGTGGTTTAGGGTGTCCTGATCTATCGCTGTGGCCAGAACTATCTGCTATTTTGGGTGTTGATATGAAACAGATGATGGAGGGTGAAATTACGTCAAATAAGCCGGATAGCGGCAATATTGATAAAGTACGTTTTTACGTCTGTCCTTCCTGTGGAAATATTTTGGTGAGCACAGGAAGTGCTTCTATCTTCTGCTGCGGAAGAAAGTTAGAACGTATCTTGCCTACTGTTGCAACTATTGCACCAAAAATCACGGTAGAGGAAATAGATACTGATTACTTTGCCACTTTTGACCATCCAATGACCAAAGATCATTATCTTTCTTTTGTGGCCTATGTTAAAAGTGACAGAGTATTACTGAACCGCTTGTATCCGGAACAAAGTCCAACATGTAGGTTTCCTGTAATTACGGGTGGTAAACTATATGTTTATTGCATCAAACATGGTTTATCGGTATATTCAGGTATTAGTCAAGCGAAACTGTGAATGCACAGTCTGTTCTTTTTTGTAGGATTTATAATAGACTACTATAATTGATTCAGGGATGTGTTGTTACTAGATGATAGATAGGCTATATTAAATAGGACAACAAAATTCCGAACAATGATATGAATAATATTACAAATATTATTTGGGGGAAAAATGATAAAAGGATTTGTAGGAAGTAAAAGAAAAATTTATATTATTTTTTAATGATCTTAGAATTTAAGAAGATATTAAAATTGTCTCTTCTAAATATTTTGATATGGTGATAAGGATAAAGAAATAAAGCGATTACTTTAAGAAGACATTTGTTAAAGTAATCGCTTTTTCTTTGCCAAATAATTAAAATTCCTCAAGCTTACTCATTCTGTATCTCCATACTGGAAGGGCAATGATTCCAAAAACCATATATTTTAGAAAAAGACTAAGCATATGATTCTGGGATAAAATAATATCTCCATTAAATGTGAAACTATGATGGAAGAACTGAATTACAGGAGTTAGAAGTCCTATTGTAAAAGGTACTGCTATGCCTACCCCTATAAATGTTATAAATAAATTAAGAACATTACTGATTTTAGGGAAGGTATCATTGATAAATAAAATTAAAAGTCCATAGAGAATTACTGCAAGGATTCCAGCACCTGCATCAAGAAGATATTGCAATTTGCCTACAACAAGCTTTGTTGCCACATGAGGATGGAAAAAATATATTGTATAAAATAGGATAACAAAAAAGTCAATTCCAAATGCCATTGTCTTGAAAGAAAACAGGGTAATATTCTTATAAAGTTTTATAAAAAGAACTAATATTGTTAAACATACTCCTAAAAACAATCCTATAAACATAGCAATCACCTGATAAATTATTTTTTTATTTCCTATATCTATAAATTAATTATATCACTCTAATATGGCTGGCGGCCAGACCTAAAATAAAGAAAATAAAAATTACCATATTTTCTGAAAGAACTATTGCAATATTTTCCTATTGGCATTATAATAGTAATCACCAACAGAGTGTTGGTGATTAGAAAGCAATCTGGTAATATGTCAAGATAATATTTTAAAATAAAACAAAAGAAATGTTTAAAAAAGGGTAACCTTAATAGAACCTATGGTTTTTGCAAAAAAAAACAGGTTTAGGATAGGAAAATATTTTATTGAATCTCTCCAACTTTATCATTGGAGTAGATTTGATTTTTAGTCAGCAAGCTAAAAATCAGGCGTACTAATTTACGAGATGTAAGTGCGAGTGCTCTTTTGTGCTGGTGAGTAGTTACTTCACCATATTTTTTGTAGTAATATTCTTTGTACTCAGGATTGAGATTTTTAACACTGTTAGCAGCCTCAATCAAGTAGTATC
>NZ_JHVL01000062.1 GCF_000620125.1 Clostridiisalibacter paucivorans DSM 22131
CAATATCAATTCCTAAATATAACATAAAGAGCACCTCGTAGAGAAATATTTTAGATTGTGAGCCCACTCTACTAATAAGCGTTACCACCTTGTTGTATATTCGGAGAGAAGCTAAAAAGCAACCAACATCCAACTCATTCGTAAACTGCTTATTAGAGAGAGGTATCAGTCTTTCAAGTACGAGTTCAAAGACTCAAGGAGAGATCGATAATCCTCTCAATCTAATAATACAATTATCTCTGATTTTGAGAGATAAATAAAGAAGGTTTTATAGGTTTCCCTATTTGATAACCTAAATATATTATACAAGGAGAGTAAATATGTTAAATATAGGATGTCATTTATCCATATCGGATGGATATTATAAAGCAGCAAAAAAGGCAGTATCAATTGGAGCAAACACGTTTCAATTTTTCACAAGGAATCCCAGAGGTGGAAAAGCCAAAGATATTGATCTAGAAGATATAGAAAATTTAAAAGAGGTAATAAATAAAAATAGTTTTGCAGCATTATTTGCCCATGGAGCCTATACTATGAATTTATGTTCTAATAAAGAGAGAACTAGAAATTTTGCAAAGATGATACTAAAAGATGATCTAGAAAGGTTAAAGGAAATACCCAGCAGTTACTATATATTTCATCCTGGCTCTCATGTGGGACAAGGTACTGAAAAAGGCATAGAATTGATTGTTGAAGGGTTAAATGAAGCTATAACAGAAGATAATAATACCACAATTTTGTTGGAAGGTATGTCTGGCAAAGGTAGTGAAGTGGGAAGAAATATGGAAGAATTAAAGGCAATAATTGATGGAGTAAAACACAATAAAAATATGGGTATCTGTATAGATACTTGTCATTTATATTCCAGTGGTTTTGATATTGTAAATGATTTAGATGGAGTTCTTGACCATATAGATAGTATTTTAGGATTAGACAAAGTAAAGGCAGTACATCTAAATGACAGTAAGATGCCCTTTGCTTCCAATAAAGACAGACATGAAGTAATTGGAGCCGGTACTATTGGCAAAGATGCTATTATTAGAATAATAAATCATCCAAAACTCAAAGATTTAACATTTAATCTAGAGACCCCAAATGAGTTAGATGGTTACAAGGAAGAGATAGAAATGTTAAGACAAGCATATAGATATTAGTATTGTAAAAGGCTAAGATATTAATTAATATCTTAGCCTTTTATGTCACCTTATTGATTAATCGAGCTTATAAATCATCAATAAATATAAGACTCAAAATATACTAAAACATAATAACAAATATATAAAAAAAGAGAATTATTGTTAGGGTTTTTGAAAGGTCATTTTGAAGATTACTAATAGTATCCATAATATTACCAAAGATTGCTTATATCAATGTGTTCCCAAGCATAGATTATATTTTTATTAAAATCTGGGTATTTATCTTTGATTGAGTGTAATAATTTTTTCATATCTTCTCTATTAGTTTTTTTATCAAAGGGACAGAACTTGCCCAATCCTAAGGGTAAGTCTTCCATACTTACAACCTTAGTTATAGTTTCCTCTTCTAGATATATCAAAGGTCTAATCAATGAAATTCCTTTTTCTTTATTAAAAGAATTTGGTTTAAAAGTTGACATATAATTGGTGAATACTATATTTAAGAACATAGTTTCTACGGCATCGGAAATATGATGTCCAAAGGCTATCTTATTACAATTGTGCTTTTGGGCCAATCTTGCTATGGCACCTCTCTTAAGTCTTGAGCAGACAAAACAAGGGTTTTTGTCGCTTTCAAATGCTATTTTAGATATCTTTGTTTTTTCTTCTATATAGTCTATATTATTATCTATACAAAAACTTTTCACAGGAGTCATATCAATACCTATACCTATATCTATATGAAGTGCAGTAATATCAAAGTCTAAATGAGAATTGTTTTTTAATAGTATCAAACTATAGAGTAGAAATATACTGTCTTTTCCTCCAGACATACCTACTAATATAGAATCATTATTATCAATCATATTATATTTTTCTACAGCATTTCTTATATCATTTAAGAATAGCTTATTGTACCATTTTTTCATATTTATCATCCCTCTGCATATAAAAAATAGAAAGTCCCTAATATAATAGTGAACAATATAGATATTTTACCATAGAGCATGGAAATATAAAACATGAATTATAAATGGAAAAAAAGTTACTTTATTGATTTTATGGGTATATTTATACTGAAGTTTTCTATGATTATTGGAAAAGGGAGATTTTATGATAAGATGGGACGATAGTTTAATTTTGGGAGTAGCTGAAATAGACTCTCAACATAAGAAACTATTTGAAGAAACTTATGAGCTTCTTGATATGTGTAGTAAAGGAACAGGGAAATCTGTTATAGAAGGTAAGATAGCATTTTTAAAAAAATATGTTATAGAACATTTTGAATCAGAAGAGAGATTACATAGAAAATACAATTATCCCAATACTAGTGAACATAAAAATGCATATAAAATTTTTATAGAAAAAGTAAAAACTGTAGAGAAAGATTTTGCAAAGTCTAGACAGACATCTTCTGTTTTGATCAATGTTAATAGAATAATGAATAGATGGTTTTTAGAACATATAAAGAGAACAGATAAGGCCTTTGTAGAGTATATGAAAAGTAAAAAGTAATAAAAATAGACTAGCTTACAATGATTTAAGAATCATTATGGGCTAGTCTATTTTGGGAATTAAATATTTTATAGGATTTGGAGATATTACTAATTATAGTCCTTGACAAATTTGATAATATAAATGATAGAATTAGATTAATAAAGGTAGCATAAATTGTAATTGAAGTTGGTGAGAGATATGGATTTAAAAAATTATATTATAGATTCAAGTAAGAGGCATGATATAGATATAATAGGGTTTGCAGATGGAGAAAATATGGATGAACTCCAAAGTATATTGATGGAAAGACATATAAAAGGATATGAAACTGAATTTGAAGAGGATGATATATCTAAGCGAACAGATATATCATCTATAATGGAGGGAGCTAAGTCTATAATAGTTATAGGTATGTCATATAATACAAGTGAAAAATATCCTTATAAATTTCAAGGAGCAAAGGGATATATATCTAGGTCTTCGTGGGGTATAGATTATCACAAGGTTTTGAATGAAAGATTGAATAAGATAGCAGAGGATATAAAAAAAATAAATCACTTCAGATATAAAATATTTGTAGATACGGGACCATTGGTTGATAGGGAGATAGCAAAAAGGGCTGGTATAGGATGGTATGGTAAGAATTGCAGTATAATAAATGATGAATATGGTTCATTTATATTTATAGGATATATGATTACGGACTTAATATTGGAATCTTCACCAAAAGTTAATGGGAAATGTGAGGGTTGTGATATATGTATAAAAGCATGTCCTACTGGGGCACTAATAGATGGATATAAAATAAATGCTAAAAGGTGTATATCTTATTTGACACAGACCAAAAACAGAATACCCTATGAATTGCGCAAAAAAATGGGAATGAAGATATATGGTTGTGACACTTGTCAATTAGTATGTCCTAAAAATAAGGGAATAGAGTATGGTAACCATATGGAGTTTGTACCATCTATTTCAGAAGGACATATAAACTTGTTAGAATTTCTGGACATATCAAAAAAAGAATTCAATATAAGGTTTGGACATATGTCAGGGAGTTGGAGGGGTAAGAATATATTGAGACGAAATGCTATAATAGCCCTGGGAAATACAAAAGATAAAAAATATATTAATGTTTTAAAAAAATATATATATGATAAAAGTCCATTGATAAGAGAGTATACAGCATGGGCATTGTTGAATATAGACTATAATATGGGAAAATCTATAGTAGAAGATGCAATGGAAAATGAAAAAGAGGGCAAAATAAGGGAAGAAATGAAAAAGTTAATAATATATGTAAAGAAAGGGCAGGAATAGAGAGCTTATATATAGTATATATCTATATAAGGTATATTTAATAAGTTAAGAATTTAAAATTCTATGGGGAGTGATTGCTATGTCTAGTATTCATGAGTTAGGTTATTTAAAAGAGAAGATAAATGAGCTGAAGGATGAAGGAGTATATAGAAAACTTCCGATTTTAGAGGGTCCAAATGAAGCAGAAGTAATTTTAGATGGTAAGAAAGTTATAAACTTATCTTCTAATAATTATTTGGGGTTTGCCAACCATCCAAGATTAAAGCAGGCATCTATTGATGCTGTAAAGAAATATGGAGCAGGTTCAGGAGCAGTTAGAACAATTATTGGAAATATGGATATTCATGAAGAGCTAGAAGAGTTATTAGCAGAATTTAAAAGGGAAGAAGCAGCAATGGTATTTCAGTCAGGCTTTAACTGCAATGCAGGTACAATCCAAGCTATAACAGGGGCTGGAGATATTATAATTTCTGATGAACTAAATCATGCCAGCATAATTGATGGTACTAGATTGAGTAAGGCTGATAGGGCAGTATATAAACATTCAGATATGGATAGTTTGGAAAAGGTACTTAAAGAAAAGAGAGATAAATATAAGAATGCATTGATCATAACCGATGGTGTATTTAGTATGGATGGCGATATTGCAAAACTTCCGGAGATAGTGGATTTGGCAGAAAAGTACAATGCGATGACATATGTAGACGATGCCCATGGCTCAGGAGTTTTAGGAGAAAGTGGTAGGGGTACTGTGGACCATTTTGGACTTCATGGAAGGGTAGATTTTAGTATAGGAACACTATCTAAAGCTATAGGGGTTATAGGAGGATATGTAGCAGGTAGTAAAACTATGCAAGAGTGGTTAAATCATAGAGGAAGACCTATTTTATTTAGTACATCATTACCTCCAGCAGCAGTTGGTGGAATAATAGAGGCGTTAAAAATGCTTATGGAAAGCAGTGAATATACAGAAAAGCTATGGAACAATGCTAAATATTTTAAGGAAAAGTTAGGAGTATTGGGATTTGATACAGGACATAGTGAAACTCCTATAACACCAGTTATTATAGGTGAAGAAGCAAAAACTATGGATTTCAGCAAGAAGTTATTTGAGTTGGGAGTATTTGTATCTCCTATAGTATTCCCCACTGTTCCAAAGGGCACAGGTAGAGTAAGATGTATGGTTACTGCTGGGCATACAACTGAACAATTAGATAGGGCTGTAGATATATTTGAAAAGGTAGGGAGGGAAATGAAGATATTGTAAACGATCTAGGATGTATTATACATCTCCTTTTTAGGCATAGAAAAATATAAGTATTTATGAGGTGTAGAGATGGTGTCAGATGAAATAAAATATTTTTTATTAAACGCATGCAATAAGGATAAAGATAATTATAGAAATTTAATAAACGGTGATAAAACATATAACAATCAATGGTCATATATAGTAGAAATGATGATAGTCACTATAAAATCATTGATGCCATCTACTGAAAAGGTATCAGTAGAAATAGACTATAACAGATTAAATAAGGAAATGGATTTATGGATCAATTATAGGCATGGGACCAATGTCTCACTTAAAAATATAATGTTTAGAAGAGACAGTAAAATTTATTGGTCCCAGCAAGATATAAGTATATATGGAAGAATATTTATCATAACATATGTAAATAAAAATTATGGTGCGGTTGAAAGGGAAGTTATAAAAAACATATTGTATACTACAGGGAACATATCACAAATGATGGAAGGGATTCTATTATCGAGATTTTTGTTCATAATATTTAAAGGAGAGATTGATGTAAATAAAATAATAGATGAATTAAAACAATATACCATTTATTTGTCAAAGGAAGATATGGTGAAGAAATACAAGAAATATTTTAGATTTGAGACAGATACTTATGACGGTAATTATACTTTAGACTTTGAAAGGAATAAAATAAATGCCTTGAATATATTTCATGGAATGAAAGATAGATTAGGATTAGATATATTAAGAAGATGCATAGATATAATGACAAACAATCTATGTGTAGAAAATGAAAAAAATTATTTTGTCTATGGTTTTTATGGATTTGTTAAAAGAGAGTTTATACAAAATATTGATATAAAAGATTATGACTTTATAGAGAGTTTATGCGATTATTTAATAAAGTTAAAAAAGGGGAGAATTGACCCCAATGCTTTAAGCATAAATTCATATGAAATACCAGATGTTTTTGAATTTAAAGAAAAACAAAGATTTAAACATTCATTACTAGGTGAATGTAAAGTTATAAAGAGAAATGATGAAGGAGAATTTATATTATCATTTATAAAAAATAAAACTGGTACATATAGATTTTTTAAAAAAACACCCTAATTTAGGGTGTTTTAAATTCTAATTAATCTTCAAGGTATTTAATAAACTCTTCTTCACTGGCTTCGGCAAGTGCACTAAGTTCCTTTATTATATTATTTCTGAGTTCTATAAATTCATTGATATTTGTTTTTTCTCCAGTATATTTCAGGGCCTCTATAATCATTAACATGTTTTTTTTAGATATTTCTTCAATAGATATTTTATCAAATTGTTGCATATGTAATCTCCTTTCTTAAGAAAAATATTTTATATATTATCAGGGTCTTTATCATAAAAAATACGTTTACTTTTACTTTTAACTTTAAGGAGAAGTTCTTTAAGTCCTCTGATTTCACCTTTTATAAGGGATATGTCTTCTTTATCTATGTTATAATATAAAAATAAATCTTCAAATGCCTTAACCATATTTGCAAGTTCTCTATCTGCATCAACAAACATATTGAAATTTTGACTTTTTTTGGCGTTTTTGAATTGTTTAATATCTATAGAGATTAGATCTACTACTTCTTTTTCAGTAGTCAGATTTCCTACAGATATAAAATAAGGTTTGATTCTTTCAAGATCGAATGTATTATCGGGATTTAAATGATAAACATAGGATATATCTAGCTCACTTAAAGGACATTTCACATAAAACATAACTCCTTGAATAGAAATAACTTCACACCCTAAATCTCTTAATTTGTTTAAACATATTTCATGTTTAATTTGGCGAATAGTCATATATGACATAAAATATACCTCCAAATTATAATATAATTTAATTATAACATAGAGTATAACCTTTTTTATAGGAGTTAAGACTATTTTTTATAAGAAATTATGAGAATTGTTTAATTGATTTCAAATAAACATGTAAATTCTTATTTTTTATATCATATTATTTTCTTTTCTTGATAAAATTAAGGATTGTGATATAAGATATAGTTATTAGGATAAGCTATTATAAAAATTAAAAGGAAGGTATGGCAATGAAAGTATTATTAGTTGGAATTAATTCTAAATATATTCACTCTTGTTTGGCAGTAGAATATTTAGCAGCATATTGTAATGACTTAGATATAGATATACAAGTAGCTCAATATACAATAAACCAGACCGATGATTTTATTGTATCAGATATATTTAAAAAAGAGGCTGATGTGGTAGCTTTTAGTTGTTATATATGGAATATAGAAGAAGTATTAAAGATTTCTAATATATTAAAAATTGTTAATCCTAAGGTCAATATAGTATTGGGAGGACCAGAAGTTTCTTATGATGCTATAGATATAATGAAAATTAATGACTTTATAGATTTTATAATATATGGAGAAGGAGAAGAGACATTTAAAGATTTTTTATTACAAACATATTATGGAAAACCAGAGTATGAATCTGTATTAGGATTAGTATACAGAGATAATCAGGATATATATATGAACAAAGAAAGGCCATTAATAATGGATTTAGACACTATACCTTCTCCGTTTTGTGGTGATTTAAATAGATTCGAGAATAAAATTGTCTATTTTGAAAGTTCTAGAGGATGTCCTTTCAACTGTAAGTTTTGTCTATCTTCTACCATAAAAGGTCTAAGGTTTTTCTCCATAGAAAGGGTAAAAAGGGATTTAGCAAATCTTATATCAGCTGGAGTAAAACAGGTAAAGTTTGTTGATAGGACATTCAATGCAAGTAAGAACTATGCAATGGATATAATGAACTTTATAATGGAAAAAGGAGTGAAAAATATAAATTTTCATTTTGAAGTTACAGCCCATCTTTTAGACGATGAAATGTTACAATTTTTAAAGAAGGTACCAGAAGGGTTGTTTCAGTTTGAGATAGGAGTTCAATCTACAAAAGATGAGACATTGGAAGCCGTAGGGAGAGAATGGAATTTTGAAAGACTTAAGAGAGTAACAAAGACTATAAAATCCTATGGCAATATACATCAACATCTAGATCTTATAGCGGGATTGCCATATGAGGGATATCTAGATTTTAAAGATTCTTTCAATGATGTATATGAATTGGAGCCAGATAAACTGCAATTGGGCTTTTTAAAGCTTTTAAAAGGTTCAGAACTTAGGCGTGATAGTAGTCTTTACGGATTTAAATTTTTAAATGCGCCTCCCTATGAAGTTTTAGAGACTAATTTTATTGATTATAAAGATATGTTAAAATTAAAAAATATAGAAGATTTGGTTGAAAAGTATGGAAATGATAATAGTTTTAGGCACTCTCTTAGATTCATAATAAATAATTTTTATGAAACGCCATTTGATTTTTATGAATCCTTTTCTTTGTTTTGGGAATCAGATGGATACTATAATATATCCCATAGTAAGAAAAATCTATATAGCATATTGTATAGCTTTTATCAGAAGCATATTTTAGATAAAATTGATATATTTAATGAAATGTTGAAATTTGATTATTTATCTAATAATAAAAGTACTAACTTGCCAAAGGAAATCAAAAGGCAAGGACTTGAGTTTATAAAAACTAGGAGACATGAATTCTTAAAGAATAGAGCAAACATTTTGAAATACTTGCCTTTATTTGATGGTATTTCGACTAAGCAAATAATCAAAGAAGTATATTTTGAATTATTTGCACTAGATATATATAAAATTATACACAATAATTATGAAGTAGAGGGTTTAAGCTTATCTAAGGAAAATCAACATGTGATATTGTTTGACTATAGTTACAAGACGGCTGTATTTAATTACTGTAAACCTGTAGATGTAACTTTGGATTTTATGATTTAAGGAGGGAGTTTGATTGAATATATTACAAGATATGGTGTTTGTAAATAAAAAGGCGTTTAAAAAGAGTGGAAAATTATTTGTAGATAATTGGCCTATAATATTTACTGGATTAGCGTATACCACTATAAATATCATAATGTTTATGCTAGTAGGATTATTATTTAGGGGGGTATTGGGCATAATAGGTGGACTTATAGCAGTTATAGTAACTAGTGCCACTATATCTAATTATCTATATTTACTTAATAATATAATTTTTACAGGTAAGTTTAATTTTCAAGATTTTAAAGAGGGATTCAAGATATATTTGTGGAAGGTATATGGAGTTTTCTTTGTTGGTTGGATTTTTAGTATACTATTTAATTTAGCAATAGCCCCCATATTATATAGAATAATATCTCCATATATAGTTGGTACTGTAATAAATATTTTGTTACTCATAGTATTGAACCCACTACCTGAATCACTGTATCAAAAATATTATTCTCCTTGGGAGACAATAATGTATGCCTTTGAATTTATAAAGGAAAATTGGATTGAGTGGTTTTTACCCAATGTTGTACTTATGCTTCTATTATATTTAACGACAGGAAACTTTATTGCGGATATATTTGCAATACAGCATTCAATTGGATTTAGATTGGGGATAAAAGGAATTCTTTTATATATAATAGGTCAAATAATATTTTCCTTTATAATGATATTTAGAGGAGTTTTATTCCAGATGTTAAGTACTAGTACAAGGAGAAAAAGAAAATATATGAGAGATTTTTATGAATAATAGGAGGGTCATAGTGGAAACTATTGAAAAGTTTTTTAAAGAAAAGACGTCAGCATTGTCCTTTATAGAATTAAAAAAAGATTTAAACATAGGGGATATGGAAATAAAGGCAGATATTCCTTTACCTATTGTTGTTGATGAACTAATAACAGAAATAAAAGAGAATAGGGCACAAGAAGAATTAAAGATTTCTTCTATAATAGATGGCATTATATATTTAATAGGTGTAGATCCTGAATTTAAATATAATCATGAATATAGAGAGATGTTATATAAATATAATAAAGATATAGAAGAAATTATATATCTAAAAGGAATGAAATCTATACAAGATAGCAATATAGATGATGGTTTAATATATTTTAGGTCACTTATAAATTTAAATAAAAATAGTTGCAAGGCTCTTTATGGCTATGGTGTAGCATTGGAAGAAAAATCAATAATATATTTTAATAACAAAGATATAAAGAAGGGGGAAAAGTTCTTTATTAAATCTACTAATACATTTGAAGAGATATTAGATATAGATGAAGAATATTCCTTAGCCTATTATAAATTAGGATACCACTATCTGAATATGAAACAGTTTAAAAAGGCTCAAATAATGTGGGAAAAATTTATAGAAATAGATGAAGATGAAGATAGATTAGAAGAAATTAATCAGAAGATTATAGAAATACAAGATGATGTAGATTATGAAGAAGGATGTAATGAAATATTTATAGGTAATCCTCAAAGAGGAATTGACAAATTATTACCTCTAAAAGAAAAGTATACTGATTGGTGGAATCTTTTATTTATGATAGGATTTGCTTATAGGCAATTGGGTATGTATGATAAATCTAAAGAGCTATATGAACAAGTTCTTGCATTAAATCCTAATCAGTTGGATACATTGAATGAGTTAGGTTTGTGTTTAGCTTATATGGGAGATTTCAATGAAGCTATAGCGAAGTTTAGTAGCGCACTAAAGATGAAACCAAATGAAGGAGAGATATTGTGCAATAGAGCTATGACATATTTACAATTAGGAGATTTTAAAAATGCTGAAAAGGATATAGAACATGCCCTTAATATAAATCCAAATGATGAAATAACATTACAATGTAAGAGAGAAATAGAAAGACAGAAAACAGAGTAGATATTCTATTCTGTTTTTTTAAAAGCAATTATTCAAAAAAATTTTAAGAGTTACAAAAAGTTTGGAAAGATTCAAAATAGTATGTTAAAATAGTAGTTAAGAGATATTTAAAAATTAAACTTAATAGTGTGAGGTGATAGAATGAATAAGTTAAACGACCTTATGAAAGTAGTTAAAAACAAAAAAACTAAAAGACTTGCAGTTGCTGCATGTCAAGATGAAGAGGTTTTAAAAGCTGTAATTGAAGCTGCTGAAGATGATATAGTGGAACCAATACTTATCGGAGATATAGATGTTACAAAAAATATTGCCAGTGAAAATGGACTGGATGTAAATAAATATGAAATGATTGACTGTAAAGATTTACAGAAATCAGCTGAAATTGCAGTTAAGAAGGTTAAAAATAATGAAGCAGACTTTGTGATGAAGGGTTTAATAGATACATCCATTTTATTAAAAGAAGTTTTAAACAAAGAATATGGGCTAAGGACAGAGAGTTTATTGAGTCATGTAATGGTATATGAAGTGCCTGCATATCATAAATTGATTCTATTATCAGATGGAGGTATGAATATATCCCCAAGCATTGATGAAAAATTGAGTATATTAAAAAATGCAATAAAGGTAAGTCATTCGCTGGGATGTAAGCAGCCTAAAGTAGCTGTATTAGCAGCTAAAGAAAAGGTTAACCCTAAGATGGAAGCTACAATAGATGCTGAAAAATTAAAAAAAATGTGGATAAGTGAAGATGAAGAAAATACTGCTATAGTGCAAGGTCCTATGGCTTTAGACCTTGCCATATCAAAGAAAGCTTGTGAGGTAAAAAAATATAAAAGCGAAGTAGCTGGAGATGCTGATATATTAATAGTTCCAAACATAGAAATGGGAAATGGAATAGGTAAAAGTATGACATATTTTGGGCAAGGAAAGTCAGCGGGGATTATTATGGGAGCTAAGGTGCCTGTAGTTCTTGTATCGAGAGCAGATACCCATGAATCTAAACTGTATTCTATAGCTTTAGGAAGTGTTATTGCTTGATAAGTTAAAATATTAAAATAAAAATTAAAGAATAAAGGGGTGTAATTGATGAAAAAGCTTTTAACAGGTAATGAAGCTGTTGCAAGGGGTGCTTATGAAGCTGGAGTTACTTTTGCATCTGCATATCCCGGAACACCTAGTACAGAGATACTAGAAAATATAGCATTATATGATGAAATATATTCAGAGTGGGCACCAAATGAGAAAGTTGCAGTTGAAGCAACAGTAGGAGCGTCTATAGCTGGAGCAAGGGCTATGGCTGCTATGAAACATGTGGGTTTGAATGTAGCTGCAGATCCATTTTTTACATTTGCCTATACTGGAGTAAATGGTGGTTGTATTATAGTATCGGCAGATGATCCTGGCATGCATAGTTCTCAAAATGAACAAGATAATAGATATTTTGCTAAAGCTGCTAAAGTACCTATGTTAGAACCATCTGACAGTCAAGAGGCTAAGGATTTTGTGAAGGTAGGATATGAGATTAGTGAAAAGTATGATGTTCCTGTTCTTTTGAGATTGACTACAAGGATTTGCCATAGTAAAGGCATGGTTGACATGGATGATAGGAAAGATGTTGAAATTAAAGAATATACTAAAGATATTCCTAAATATGTAGCAGCTCCTGCCAATGCAAGGGTACTGCATGTTAAGTTAGAAGAAAAGCTTAAGGAACTTGAAAAATTCAGTAATGAGACAGAATTAAATAAAATTGAATGGAATGATAAGAAGATAGGTATAGTTACCTCAGGCATTGCTTATCAATATGCAAAAGAGGCCTTTGGTAAAGAGGCATCATATCTTAAACTAGGATTTACATTTCCGTTACCTAAAGATAAGATAAGGGATTTTTCAAAAAAAGTGGAAAAATTATATGTGATAGAAGAATTAGAACCATATATAGAAACAGAGATTAGGGCAATGGGTATAGAAGTTACTGGTAAGGATAAGCTTCCAGTAGTTGGGGAATTAAATCCAGACATTATAGCCAAGACCTTATTGGATGATATAACACCGATTATAGATATGGATGAAGATAAAGTAGTAGGTAGACCTCCTACAATGTGTGCGGGCTGTCCCCATAGAGGATTTTTCTATGAATTGAGCAAGAAAAAAGATGTGGTAGTAACAGGAGATATAGGATGTTATACATTGGGAGCATCACCACCATTATTAGCTACTGATACAGTAATATGCATGGGTGCCAGTATAAGTGCAGGTCATGGTTTTAAACAGGCTAGCGAAAAGAATAATAGATCTAAAAAAGTCTTTAGTGTTATAGGAGACTCTACATTTTTCCACTCTGGAATCACTGGATTATTGGATATAGTTTATAATAATGGAAATGTCACAGTGGTAATCTTGGATAATAGGATTACTGGTATGACTGGACATCAAGAAAACCCTGGTACTGGTTATACAATAAAGGGAGAGCCTACAGAAGAAATAGATTTGGTAAAACTTTGTGAAGCAGTAGGCATAAAAGATATAAATATTATAAATCCATTGGATTTAAAAGAAACTAGAGAAGCTATAGACAGATCTATGTCTTTGGATAAACCTAATGTTATTATAACAAAATGGCCTTGTGTTCTTAAAAAAATGAAAGCTGAAGAAATTGAAGAATATAAATTAAATGATAGAAAGATTTGTTATGTTGATAATGAAGAATGTAAAAAATGTAAGATGTGTTTAAAGGTAGGCTGTCCAGCTATTTCTTTTGATCCTTCTGTTGGTGCTATAATAGATGATGCTATGTGTGTAGGATGTGATGTGTGCTTACAAGTCTGTCCATTTGGAGCAATAAAGAAAACAGAGTAGTGCTATAGAAGGGGGATACCATGACAGTTTATTATGTAGATCATAATGTATGTAGAAAATGCAAAATGTGTCTTAGGATAAGGTGTAAGGCAATATCTTATGATGAAGTCCAAGGAGCTCAAATTTCTGAAGATGTTTGCAATGGTTGTGGGAAATGTAGTTTAATATGCCCGATGGGAGCAATAAAGAAGGTAGGTGGATAATATGTCAAAAGTCACTAATATATTATTGGTAGGGGTAGGTGGCCAAGGAATAATATTGGCTAGTAAGATACTTTCTGCTGGTTTGATAGATGTAGGTTATGATGTGAAAATGTCAGAGGTTCACGGTATGGCGCAGAGAGGAGGCAGTGTAACTACCCAAGTAAGATATGGGGATGAAGTCTATTCTCCGATTATTGGTAAAGGTCAGGCTGATATAATAGTAGCATTTGAAAAAATGGAAGCTATGCGCTGGATAGAATACGTAAGGCTAGATGGTAAATTAGTTATAAATGATTATTCTATTCCATCGGTTCCTATTTTGACTGGCGAAGCTGATTATCCTGAAGGTATAATAGAAGAATTGAAAGATAGGATAGATACAACAGTAATCAATGCTGTTAATGTAGCTAGGGAAATAGGAAATGTAAAAACTCAAAATATCGTGATGTTAGGTGCTTTAGTTGAGGCCATTAATCTAGATGAGGTTAAATGGGAAGATGTAATTAGAGATCAAGTGAAAGACAAATTTGTTGATATAAACTTAAAGGCCTTTGATAAAGGTAGAGAGCTGTTAAAATAGTATTTATTTAAAAAATGGAGAAGAATTCTTCTCCATTTTTTAAATAAAAATAAATTTAATGTTGACAAACAAAAACAAACATGCTAGTATATTAAGAGTCGGCTGCGACAGACAGCCAAAACAAAT
>NZ_JHVL01000063.1 GCF_000620125.1 Clostridiisalibacter paucivorans DSM 22131
TACTTTGTTAATAGAAATAGCCTTGTAATACGCAAATATTAATGCCAATATTCCTATTATTGGTCCTATTAGTTTCACTTCTTTTATCCTCCTTTTAATTAATAAACAACAGTTAGTAGTTACAACTATTAACTGTTGTTTATATTTATTTTAAAATAAACTAACTAGAATTAATTTTTATCCCCATTTTACTGTGGTTGCAGCCCAAGTATATCCTGTTCCTGCACCAAGCATTACTACTAAATCCCCCTTCTTTATCCTATTTAGTTTTTGAGCTTCTAATATAGATATATAGGCATCAGCTGATTGACAATGTCCATAGTTCTCCAATACAAAAGAATTTTCTTCTGTTAAATTAAATCTATCCAGTATATGATTTAAAATAGATCTCTTCATAAATATAGGTGCTATAAAATCTATGTCTTCTGTTCTATATCCACTTTTCTCTACGGATTTCTCTATTACATCACAAAAATTATCTAATGTTACAGGATCTAATCTCTCCTTCATTGACTTTGGATTCCTTACATCAAGATTTCTCAAATCATAATCTAATACAGAGTATTTATAGTAACTTATGGAACCTATTCCATATGATGCTACATCATATGCAAAGTCTCCATCAGTTATCATATGTGTTGATAATATCTTATTGCATTCATATCCTTTAACTAAAAGTGCTGCTGCTGCACCATCCCCAAAATTAAACATAAATCTTGATCTTTGATTCTCATAGTTAATTAAGTCTGTTTCCTTAGATGATGTAACCAAAAGCACTCTATTTATATCTGGATTTGAAAGCATCATGCTTTTTAATACATTTAAAGATAATACCCCAGCTGAACATAAAGAATGTATTTCAAATGCATTGGCATTTTTGGCTCCAATCACATCTTGTACTCGTGCTGCAAGATTAAATAGATAATAGTCTTTATATTCACTGCCACAATAAACAACAAGATCCAAATCCATAGGGTCTATACCCTCTATAGCTTTTAGTGCTGCTTTTACTGCCATATCGGAAACTTGCTCATTAGGTGCTGCTTTGTGTTTTTTTAATATACCAAATTTATTTTCTATTACGTCTCTAGGTATTCCTGATTTCTCTGCTATATATTTACTATCATGAATACCTTGTGGAACATACATAGATATTTTTTTTATCCCTACAATATCATTTTTAGCCATATTATAGTCCCCTTCCTCAATTCTGTTGATTTCCATAAAGTTTTATAACTTCCGCTCTTACAATCTTGCCTACATTATTTTTTGGCAATTCTTTTATAAATTTCACATATTTAGGAACTTTATAGTGAGCTAGTTTTGTTCTCAAGTAATTTATTATCTCTTCTTTGCCTATAGAGGTATCTGGTTTTATAGAAACAACTGCCTTTCCTACTTCTCCCCAATTATCATCGAGAACTCCTATTACACATGCTTCATGTATTTCAGGTATCTCATATAATATACTTTCTATTTCAGGTGGAAAGACATTTTCGCCTCCACTTATATACATATTTTTCTTTCTACCGACTATATAATAAAAACCATCTTCATCTTTTTTAGCCATATCTCCTGTATAAACCCAGCCATTTCTAAATGTCTTTTTTGTTTCTTCTTCATTATTCCAATAACCTGAAAACACCTGAGGTCCACTCCATACCAATTCTCCAGATTCTCCCTGCCTAACTTCTTTACCCTCATCATCAACTATCTTAGCTAAGGTAAAATACATAGGTTTACCTACTGAACCATGCTTTTCTTCTATATCATCCATATTCATAAACTCAGCCGGTGCTGTAAGATTATTGGGTCCTGCCTCTGTCATACCATATCCCAATACAAATCTTACACCTTTCTCCCAGAATTTTCTCATTATATTAATAGGAGTAGGTGCTGCTCCTGCCATTATCCATTTAACAGAAGAAAAGTCAGTATATTTAAATTCATCCAATTCTATCATCATTCTAAATATCGTAGCTGCTCCAAATATAAATGTAGGTTTTTCTTCATTTATAATCTTCAAAGATAGCTTTGGATCAAATTGCTTATTTATTATTAACCTACCTCCAGCATGAAGCAATGGTAATGTAAGTAAATTCCATCCTCCAGTATGAAATAATGGTAACAGCAAATGAGCACTATCTGTATGAGAGATACCCCATGTGATTATCTCATTCATAGAATTAAATAGCATTGCCCTATGGGATATCTTTGCTCCTTTAGGTAATCCTGTAGTTCCACCAGTATGGATTATTAAATGAGTATCTTCAAAATCCAAATCTTCACAATAAATAAATGTATTTTTCTCATAATCCATTATTTTTTTATAATTGATATCCTTATCGCTTATATCTCCATAATTAAGTACTATATATTCAGATACATTAGTGTTTTTCTTTAATTCATCTATTACATCCTTAAATACTTCCTCATAAAATAACACCTTAGGTGTTTCTTTGTTTATTAATAATTTTAACTCCTTAGCCGATAATCTGGCATTATAAGGTACAAGTATTGCACCTATTTTACCCGTAGCATAATAAGCATCAAAAAGTTCTATAGAATTTCTAGAAACAAAAGCCACCCTGTCTCCTTTATTTATATCTAATTTATCTTTCATATAGTTTGCAAGAATATTAGCTCTATTTTCCATGTCTTCATAAGTATATGATTGATTATTGTCTAAATCGTATATTGCCTCTTTATGAGGAGATATTCTTGATCTAAAATACGAATAATTTCCTATCCAACCATTATTAATCATATAAATTCCCCCTTTATTTAGATAATTATTTTTCAAATTGTTTCAATATATATGTCATATTATCCGCTAAATGTTCCATTATACCTATACCTTCTATGTCATTTTCTGCATCTATTTTTCCACTGGTTCCTGCCACACCTACATTCCAATAATTTGACCCAACAACTATACAATCATTAACTGTTGCCCACAATAACAATTGAGCAAATGTGAAATTTTGGCCAGCTCTTCTAGCTACTGTTATAGGTGCTACTAATTTACCTGAAAAAGCACTTCCTTTCCACT
Organism: Clostridiisalibacter paucivorans DSM 22131; assembly: GCF_000620125.1. Taxonomy (NCBI): domain Bacteria; kingdom Bacillati; phylum Bacillota; class Tissierellia; order Tissierellales; family Thermohalobacteraceae; genus Clostridiisalibacter; species Clostridiisalibacter paucivorans. Next base: position 3,053 of record NZ_JHVL01000063.1, read on the forward strand.
GATAGCCACTATTATTATCCTTCATTTCATTAGCAACCCATCGTCCTAAAAAACCAGCTCTATCCAATAATCCTTTAAGTTTAGGAGTAATAGATGAATGATATACTGGTGAACCTAGTAATATACCATCTGCACTCATCATCTTTTGAAATAACTCTTGAAAATCATCTTCTATGACACATTCTTTTTTTTCAACACATCTATAACAGCCATTACACCCTGAAATATTTTTTCCCTTTAATCTTATTAACTCAGTTTCAACACCATTATTATTTAATTTATCTAATGTTGTTTGTATGAAAAATTCAGTATTTCCTTTTTCTCTTGGGCTACCACAAATTCCTATAACTTTCATTTAAACTTACCCCCTCTAATTTATTAAAACTACAAGGATCCATCTACAACTATATGTAACCATTGCAATACCTCTATTAGATCCTTATATTCGTTCCATTTTTATAAATCTATAACCATCTCCACCTTCTTATCCATCTCATTTTCTGTAGAACCTTTAGTGAATAAAGATATTACTACAGTTACTACTATGGATGCTGTTATTACGTTTACATACCATGGCATACCTCCTGGCCACTGAAATCCTGTTCTAGTTAATATCAGTGAAATTATATTTAGAATTAATGCTACTGTTAAACCACTTAGCACTCCTTGACTACTAGCTTTCTTCCATAGCAATCCTATTACAAATACAGGAAAAGTAGCTGACATTAATGTCCCCCAACCAAATGTCCCTAAAATAGCCACCATTTCTCCACTGGTTAACGAAAATAATATGGCAAATATTCCTAATATGAAGATAGTTATTCTAGATATTTTAATTTGTTTCTCAGAAGTAAATGTGTATCCAAGGGCACTGGGTAAATCTCTAGATATTATATTTGCTGATAAAGACAGAAACATGCTTGCCGAAGACATTGCCGCTGCAAGAACTGCTGCATAAACAAATAGCTGAGCATATACTCCTATATAATCAGCAAATGCAAATATAGCTGCATCTCCATTTTCAAGGGGTGGAATAGATCCACTTCCTACTAAATATAATGCTCCATATCCCATTATAATTGCCATAAATCCTATAATCATATGTGCTATGCCAGCATATAGTCCTAATTTTGGCATGTCCTTCGGGTCCTTCAATGCATACATTCGAGTTAAAACCTGGGGCTGACCCACCGTTCCTAATATTGGTATTAACATCCATGTCATAGCAACGGAACCAGGCAAAATCCCCCAGGCATTCATAAAGTCTGAATTGAATGTCTTAGTTATATTGCCATCAGTTATCGTTCCTGCATTAGATACTACCTCTATAACTGAGCTAAATCCACCTGTTATAGAAAAAAATGCAACTATCATTATTAATCCTGCTGCTATCATAACTAGACCTTGGAAGGCTTGAGTCAGCAACCCACCGACCTCTCCACTTAAAGCAGTATATACAGTCAATATCCCAAAAATAACAAACCCTGTGACTATCGGATTCCAACCCAATAGATGGCTAAAAAGCTCTGAACCTGCTTTTATTTGAGAAGCAAGATATGCTATACAGCCTATAAATAGTATTACAGACATTAGCCCTTTTATAATTCTATTGTTATTAAATCTCAAATCAGATATATCTCCTAAACTAGCTACTTCTCCTACTTCCGCCATTCCCCTTATTTTTTTCCCTAATATTAAATATGCCATTGCGAATGCACAAGAAGATAACATCCAAAATGACATTGTATTCCCTGTCGAATATATAATGCCTGGTACTCCTACTAAAGCAAATGCACTAGCTACCCCCGCCATTGTAGAAAGGCTTACTGCGAATGGACCAAATAATCCTGTGCTTCCGAAATATGATTGCACTGTATTAGCTCTCTTTTTAGCCCACCATCCTATAAGAAATGAGATCACAATCATAGCAAATGAAAAAGATATAATCATAAGTTTAACATGTGATTCCATCATGCTTTACCCCCTTCTTTAGTATTTATTTCATTTATCTTATATTTAAATTCTTGCCATTCTATATCACTTAACCATTTATCCTTATTCACTATAAATCCAATAGTCAATGTAATAACTCCCCCTATCCAATAAGTTAGGATAGTCCATGCAAAGGATGGATGAAACCCTAAAATAGTGAAATTTGGAATCTTTCCCGCAAAAATACTTCCATAATAATAAGACAAATAAAAACTTATTCCCCACAATATAACCCAGGGCATCATAGGATAAGTCAATAGCCTTTTATCAAATTTCCCTTTCTTGCTAGACCCTAATACCATATATAAAAGCATTAATGGTATTCCTAAAAACATTCCCACTAGCCAATGACCAGTCCATCCTAAAAAAGTAATCACTGCCCATAATATTGTAGTAATTAATATTATGATAGTATTAGTTTTGTCAGCATTCATAATATAACCCCCTTTAAATTTTATATTTACATGAAACATGAATCAGGATTCATGTTTAAGTATATGATAAAATAAAATCGTTTTCCTGTCAATGTTTTTTTGAAATTTTTTGAATACTTTTATTTTAAATAAAAAAATCGTCTTTCGACGACTTTTTTATAAATCACTAAGACCTTTTTCCATTCTCAATTGGCCTATAGACTTAGATGTAACATTGTCTTTTTTTAAATCTAATATTTTAATTGCTCTGTCTAGTTCTTTTTTATCTTTCACCTCTATCTCCAGATAAGGCTCTGGATATGTATCTTTATCCCATGTATCTATTTCAAATAATATCCCATCTAATGTATATGATATTCTTTCCTTGCTACCCTGATGTACCTTTTTCAATTTCAAATGGAGTAATATCTTCTCCAGTGACCCACTGTCTGTTACATTAGTTTCTATTTCTATATTCTCCCTCACTCCATCATTTGATACATTCTTTTTTAGAGTCAGTATATACTCCTTTTTATCTCTCAACAAATCTATTTTTTCTCTTATTCTCATATATCCTTTATGACTATCCTTTATATATCTATCTTCAAAATCAAATATCTTGTTCACTTGATGTTCTCTTTTTATCAGTTTTGCATTTATACTCTCTAATTTCTTTATTATCTCATCTTTATTTATATTTAACACTTTAACTTCCAACTCTTTACCCATACTATCAACTCCCATGTATTAATAAATATTTTTATGGTAATAATTAGATTATAATACTTTAAAATAAGGAGATTTATTTTATGAAGAATAATGCCATCATTAGTACATTTATTATATTTATTTTATACATAATCTCATATGTTTATATAAAGATATCTATTAGACATGTACTAAGACTTAATTATCGCCCTAAAATCCAATTTCCTATAACCCTTATCTACGAAGGAAATATTATAAATAGAAATTTAAATATAATTAAAAAAGATTCCATATGGTTATTACATATTTTACAAAAAAAGGGTATTCAAGACTTAAAACACATTAAACATTGTTTTTTGAAAGATACTGGTGCCATTGATATAGTTATGGAAAAAGGATGTTCCCATAATCTAATTACCCATTAGATGCTTTAATTTAAAGTCTATATAATCACTTGATATACATATAAACTCTATCCCTTTTATATTTCCCTCTACAGCATGTTTATGTCCATCACTATGCAAATGACCATATACGCATAAATCTACATTATATCTTCTCATCATATCTCCAAATTCATTAACTGTTTTATCCATATTGAATGGGGGATAATGAATCATTACTATTTTTTTATTTACATCATCTATTAGGCTTTCTAATGACAACTTAAGTCTATTTAATTCTCTATTAAAAATTTTTTCATCATGTTCTTTAAATTCTTCACTGTCCTTTGCTGCCCAGCCTCTAGTACCACAAATCCCTATTCCATTATAGATAAAACTATCGTTGTGAATATAGTTTATAGTTTCTAAATTTAATGCATTTAATTTAGTTTTAGATTCCCACCAATAATCATGATTGCCCTTAGTCAATATCTTAGTCCCTGGTAATTTATCTATTCTAAGTAAATCTTCATAGGCATCTTCTAGTTTTAATGCCCAAGATATATCTCCTGGAATAAGTATAAGATCACTTTCAGATACAGTATTTTTCCAATTATCAAAAATTTTATTTTCATGGTCTTCCCAGTTTTCTCCAAATACACCCATAGGTTTTTCCTTTGTATGGTCCAAATGTAAATCTCCTATACCATATATAGCCATTTAAACACCTCTCTTATTTACAAGCAATTATATTTCTATATAATTAAATTTACTATTAGCTTTCTCTAAAAACTTTTTCTCTCTATTTTGGCAGGTAAATATTATAATTTGCCTATTTTTACTTTCTTCCATTAAAAATCTCAATATATTTTTTAATCTATTGTCATCATATTGAACAAATGCATCATCTAAAAATATTGGTAAATTTCGATTTTCCGTTACTATGTCAATAGTTGCTATTCTAAGGGCAAAATAGAGTTGGTCAATAGTTCCTTCACTTAGACTATTAACATCTATTATTTTATTTTCCCTCTCATCAACTACTTTTATATTCATGCCTTCAGTTATTTTTACCTCTGTATATTTTCCTTTGGTTATATAATTTATTATATTTGACACCTTTTGATTAAGTTTTGGTGCATATTCTTTTTGCATATTTGTTGAAATGTCATTGATTGTATTTCTAGCCAAATTCAAAGACTCTATCTGCTTTTCAAATCGATTTATATTTTCTTTTGTTTCTATTATTTGTTGACCTACTTCCCATGGATGTTCCATATTTTCAGATAATCCCTTTATCTTCTCAGTTAAAATTCCTACTTGTTCCTTTTTATTTTCAATATCTCCTTGTAATATTTCCAATTGTGTATTCAATCTTTCCCAAGATTCTATCTTTTCATCTGTATTTATATTCTCGTATTCAACTACTTTGTCTATTAAATCATTTATTGTATTATCTCCCAATAGGGACTTTAAAACCTCTTCCTTATTAATTAATCTTTCTTTTATTTCTTTATATCTTTCTTTGAATTTTAACCCTTTTATAAGTTCAGTAACACTCTTTATTCCATTATCCTCAAGTATTTTGTTCCTCATGTCTTTATATTTCTGTATATTTATATTTGTTTCCTCTTTAATTTTATTGTTTTGGGAAATCTCTTCATCAATCATGTTCCTTTCAGCAATTAGAGGATTTAACAATTCATCATTCTTTGACTCTATTTCTTTCTTTTTTATGTTAAGATTATCTCTTTCTTTTTTTATTTTATTTAATTTAGTCTTTAAAATAATATTTATAACTCCAGATAATATAGACACTATAAATAGATAAGTATTTAAAAATGTTCCCATCAATACCCCTATAAAAAACAATTGTGATAAAAACATCTTTATCTTAGAATTCTTATTTATAATCTTCTCAGTCTCTTCTAACTTGTCCATATAACATATATTATCTTTTTCCATTTCTTCTTCCAAGGATGATATTTTATTATATATATCATCCTTTCTACTAATCAATATACTGTATTGTTCTTCATATCTCTTTAATTCCACATATAGGCTCTCTATCTTGTTTTCTATTTTTATCATATCAATATAATCATCTTCATTATATTTGTTATACCCCTCAAGGTCTAGTAACTCAATCTTTAACCTTTCAATCTCTTCATTTATACCCTTAATCTTAATATACTTTTCTTTCAATTTAATAATATCATATATCTTTAATTTTTCTTTAATTTTATCCTTTTCCTGCTGTATAGACTTTAAATGTTCCTTCTCATTGTTCAATTTTAACTGATACTCTTTTACTAATTTATTATTATTTAAAGATTCTTTCATTCTTTTCTCAAGTGCTGTCAACTTTTCTGCGTTTTTACCATATTCAGACGTTTTTACTCTATTCTCTGTTCCTATATTATCAATCCTATCGTCTAATCTTTTTAATACATCTTTTACAGATATTTCTTCATCTAGGCTTCCACCTAACTTTAATAATCTATCTTTTACTTCACTAGCAAGACTTTGATCTGTTTTTGTAGTCAATTGACCAATGCTTATAGTATTTTTATATATAGAACTACTTATATTCATATGCAATGATGATGGCTTGGCTATCTTAGTAACCCCATCAAACTCGCACATATAAGTAATATCTTCACCCTTTAAATCATCAAATACCTTTACCTGATCACTCCCCTTTATAAAATTTCTTTCTATTCTAATATTATCTCCTCTATATTTATATTTCAGTACTCCAGTATATCTTTCTTTTCCCCAAGGAAAATATTTATTATAAATAGGTAAATATCTCTTTGTTTTTACATATGGTTTAAAAAAACCAAAAAACATACCTTCTATAAATTTGTGAATGGTAGTCTTCCCAGATTCATTCTCTCCATAAATTATATTTAATCCATTACCTAATTGGACTCTATAACCTGAAAATTTACCAAAGGCATCCAAGATTAACTCAGTTATTATCATTTTAATATCACCTTTTCCCTCAAAAGTTCTTCTAATCCTATATATAAAGCATCTTTTACTACTGGATTTTCTAGTCCTTTTTTCTCCATAATTCTTATATATTTATCTATTATAGATCCTGAATACTCTTTTTTCATTTCATCTAAATCATAATCTGGAAAAGTTTCATCGTTAATCTCTATATAATAAAATTTTTCACTGAGGATATGATTTAAATCATATCCATTTAAATCCAAATCTCTATCTCTAGTGCCTACAAGCTTTATCCTAAAATAATTTTTCATTCTAGATTCTTCTTCATAACAACTTAATATTTTATCAATTATATCGGTATATGATATATCACCATTAATTTTTATTTCATCTATAATATATTTTCTATTAGATAAGGGTACAAATTTAAAATCACTATATTTATTTCCTAATGTACCCTCTATAATTCCATGTTCTCCTAGTTCTCCAAAGTCTAATGGTTCTGGGCTTCCACAATATGCTATATTGTCCTCTATAAATTGATGCTTGTGGATATGACCCAATGCTACATAATCAAAACCCTTTTCTTTTAACCCACGTTTATCTAATGGCATATATTTAGAGTTTTTATCAAAGATATCTCCATGAATCAATAAGATATTGATATCATTTGTTTTTCCAATCTCCATATCCTCTATTAGATTTCTATATTCTTCTCCACTACTCCAACTATAACCCCATACAGTAAGGTTTTTATCTTCTAAATCCACTTTAGTAATACCTGTACTACTAAAAATATGTACATTCGGTGGCCAATCTACTATATCATAAAGAGAATTATTGACTAATGGATCATGGTTTCCCGTAGCTATAAATACTTTAGTATTTTCTATATCCTTTAATTTATCTACAACCATTCTAATATCTGATAATGTACAATATGTATCATCAAACAAATCCCCTGCTATCAATAAAATATCCGTATTTTGACATCTATCTATTATCTTAAAAAAAGTTTCCATTATCTCTATTCTTCTTTTATTCCTATTGTACAGATTCTTATGTTTTGAACCAACACCTATATGCACATCTCCAGTATGTATAAATTTAATCACTTAAAAAACACCTCCAAACCTTAAGAACATATATTCGATACTATATCATTGTTTCCCTTCATATCTTAACACTTTCTTTTTTAAAAATATATATGATATTCTATATAATACGAGGAGGTAAAAGTATGGATGAACGAAAATTGACTATATTTTATGAAGTTGCAAAAAAACTAAATATGACAGAATCGGCAAAATCCCTATATATGTCACAACCAGCTATAAGTCAAGCTATAAAAGAATTGGAATATTCCCTAGATACAAAGCTTTTTGATAGAATTGGTAAATCCCTTTACTTAACCCATGAGGGAGAGATTTTTTTTAATTACACCAGAAGAATACTAAACCTACATGAAGAGGCATTCAAAACAATAAGAGATATAAACCATTCTATTAATGGAAAATTAAAAATTGGTGCCAGTACTACCATAGGCATATATATAATGACAGATATAATTGGAGATTTTATAAAACAGTATAAAGACGTAGATATATCTATTACTATAGAAAATACAGAGCATATATCCCATATGGTTCTGGAAAACAAGATAGATTTTGGATTTGTAGAAGGTCCTGTGTCTTCCAATGAAATACATGTGGAGCATTTTTGTTCTGATGAATTGATTTTTATTTTACCTAGTAATCATCCTTGGACTAAGATGAATACATTGGACCCTAAATTACTAGAAAATGAAAAGCTAATAATGAGAGAAAAAGGTAGTGGTACTAGAGAAATAGTAGAATCTATATTGAATTCCCAACATATTAATTACAATGTTTCCTTAGAATTGGGTAATATTGAAGCAATAAAAAAAGCTGTAATTGCAGGATTAGGTATATCTTGTATATCAAAACGCTGTGTCACTGAAGAAATGAAAAATAACCTCTTGCATTGTATATCTATAAATAATTTTAATATATTAAGAGATATGACTTTGATATATCATAAGGACAAATATCTTTCTAATTTATTTTATAATTTTATTGACTTTGCAAAAAAGAAAGTATAATGAAGTATTTAATACTAGCTACAAACTATTAACTATATTTATATCTTTGTCATTAGACTATAATAACTAAATGCTTATTAAATCCATCATTTATTATTATTTTACTTATACATATTAAACTTATAAAATACCTATATGGTAACTTAATAACGAAAGGAGTTTTGACTTGAAAAAGAATATTTTAGGTATTTTATTTGTAGCAATCTTATCTGCAATATCTATGGCCATCAACAAATATTTTTTAGGATTTATAGAAACACTGACTATAGGTATATTATTGGGTATTTTAATTTCCAATATCTTAGGTATTCACCCTCTATTGGAATCAGGAATAACATTCTCTCTTAAAAAAATTCTCAAATGGGGAATAGTATTATTAGGAGTAAAATTAAATTTCAATAATCTAATAAGTCTAGGACCTTGGATCGTATTAATAGTAATAATTATGGTGGTATCCGCACTTATATTATCTAATATTTTGGGTAAATTTGGAAAACTCAACTCTAAATTATCAACTCTACTGGGAGTAGGTTCCTCAATATGTGGTGCTTCAGCTATTGTAGCCATGGGCCCAGTTATAGATGCTGATGAAGATGATATAGCCATATCTGTAGCCATTATCAGTCTACTAGGCGCATTAGGTGTAATAATATATTCACTATTAACCTATATCCTTCCATTAACAGATATTCAATATGGTATTTGGGCTGGTAGCTCTCTTCAGGGAGTTGCTCATGCATTAGCTGCAGCAGGTGCAAGGGGTACTAACAGTATCAGTATGGAAATAGGTACTATAGTAAAAATGGCTAGGGTTACTTTATTAGCCCCCGTGGCGATGGTTCTAAGCTATATTTTTAATAATTCCAAAGAACCTAATGGCAATAAAAGTGTCAGATTCCCTTTGTATGTCTTATTGTTTATTTTAGTAGGCATTATATTTACGATTAATTCTATTTATAATTTTTTTCCTATTACTTTTATTATAAAAGGCTTTAAAATAGATTTAGTCTATATACTAAAAAAAGCCAGCAGCTTTTTTATACTGATGGCCATGATATCTATGGGACTAAAAGTGAATTTCAAAGCATTTAAATCTAAGGCTTTGACTGCATTACTAATATGTACTTTGGTATTTTTCACATTATCTACTATGAGTTTTTTTATGGTTAAATTAATTTAAAACTTATAAAGATATGATGTGTTTTGCCCTATATTTAAACATTATATTATCTATAATATATTTATTCAATCTCTGTATTAGATAAAAAGGCCTTATTTCAACAAATAAGACCTTTTATCATCTATATATAAGCTATTCCATTAATTTTTTCAAATCCCATTCCTGGTTTGTTAGTCAAACTAATTTGTGATTCATTAAATATTGCTCCACCATCTATAGGGTCTTCGGCACATAATACAGGACCATCTAGGTCTACCTTAGTTATAATTTTTTTTGCAGCTGCCAAATGTACTGCGGCAGTTACACTTATCTTACTCTCTAGCATACATCCTATCATACACTCTACGCCAAATATTTCAGCAATAGAACATATCTTTAACGCATTATGTATACCTCCTGTTTTCATTAATTTTATATTTATTAAATCTGCTGCCTTATTTTGTATTATTTTCACTGCATCTTCGGGAGAAAAAACCGATTCATCAGCTAAAACAGGTATATTTATATTGTCTGAAACTAATTTTAATCCCTCTATATCATGAGCAGCAACTGGTTGCTCAACAAATTCAATATCTAATCCTTCATCTTCCATATCTCTTAAAATCTTTACTGCCTCTTTAGGTTTCCAACCCTGATTTGCATCAATTCTTAAATCCACATCATATCCTACTGCTTTTCTAATAGCCTTCATTCTTTTTATATCTAATTCAGGATTTTTACCTACCTTTATTTTCAAAGTTTTATATCCTCTATTGACAGCATCAATACTATCTCTAGCCATCTCTTCTGAATCATTGACACTTATAGTTATATCAGTAATGATTTCTTTTCTATACCCTCCTAAAAGTTTATATAAAGGTGCATTATAAAGCTGACCATATAGATCATAAATGGCCATATCTACTGCTGCCTTTGCACTACTATTTTTCACTAATGCACTATCAATTTTAGCCATTATATACTCTATATTTTCTATTTCTAATCCTATTAAATGTTTTTTAATATAGTTTTCAACAGCATCTATTATAGAACCAGTAGTATCCCCTGTTATTACAGCAGTTGGTGGTGCTTCTCCAAAACCCACATGGCCTGTATTTGTCTCTATCTTTACAATCACATCCTCTACACTATTTACAGTCCTCAATGCAGTTTTAAAAGGTGTTTTTAATGGTATAGATATATGTCCTAATTTAATATTAGTAATTTTCATTTTTCTTCCTCCTCGTATAATATGTTTAGAAACACTTTTATAAGTGTTCTAAGCATATTTTTTTTATTTATTTTTATTACAATTTTTAATTGAGATATCCTAGTGCTAAAATAAGATTAAGAATAGTTAGCAAAGGATAATTCTTGTCCTCCTTGCAAAACCATAAGGTTATTGCCAGAAAAGCATGCTTCCTGACTTAGTTGTCATAACCTGCATACTACAGATGCTGCATCTCTTTGATTAGACCAACAGCAAGGTTAGTTTTCAAAGATGAAT
>NZ_JHVL01000064.1 GCF_000620125.1 Clostridiisalibacter paucivorans DSM 22131
AATTGATATTATGCTAACTTTTGATTTTGTATATATCTTTGTATTGTTTCAGTCGATACTGTTCCAGCAGTTCCTACATAATATCCCCTACTCCATAGACCACTACCCCAAAACTTAGACTTCTTTAGATTGGGAAAGCCTTTAAATATTTCATTTGCAGAAATACTTTTGAGCTTTCTTACTATATCTACTGGTGCAACAGTTGGTGGAGCAGATATAAAAAGATGTACATGGTCAGGCATTATCTCTTGTTCTATGAGTTCATAACCATAAGAATAACATATAACTTTGAAACATTTAGATAATTCATTATAAGTCGTTTATAAGAAAAAAGTAAAGTTATTTATAGGGTAATTCACGCCATTTATTTTCCATTAGAGGTGGAGTATAGTTTTTCATTTTTTCTATTAATAGTGAAGGGTTGTCAGAAATTGAGATGAGTTTAATATTTGATTCACTCATAAAACCTTCAGTACAGGTATTTTGTATCATATGTAAAAGAGGGTCAAAGAAATTTGATACATTTAATAGGCCAATAGGTTTTTTATGAATACCAAGTTGAGCCCAACTAAGGACTTCAAATAGTTCTTCATAAGTGCCTAGTCCACCAGGAAGTGATATGAATCCATTAGAAAGTTCAGTCATAGTTTGCTTTCTTTCATGCATGTTTTTAACTTCAATAAGTTTAGTTAAATTTTTGTGAACCATTTCACCTGAGAAAAGGCCTTTAGGCATAACTCCAATAACTTTTCCATTATTTTTTAAAACTTCATTTGCTACTTGTCCCATAAGACCTATTCTTGAACCACCATATACTAATTCAATCTTGTTTTTTGCTAATATGTTACCAAGTAGTTTAGCATTTTCTTTATATTCTGGACGGAAACCTAGATTAGAGCCAGAATAAATACAGATTCTTTTCATTAATATTACCTCCCGTAAAGATGTTTTATTGATTTAAGATTTAAATAGAAATTTCTAATTAATGAGTTTGAATAATATAAACACCTAAGACTAATAAAATAATTCCTAGAACTCTTAAAGGACTTAGTGAATGGACTTGGTTGCCTAATAACCCAAAATGGTCAAATATAACAGCAAGAATTATTTGACCACATATAATAAGACTAAACATGTTGGCAAATCCAATTTTAGGAGAAGTAAATATGGTTGTAAATATATAAAATGCTCCCAATAGTCCTCCTGTAAACATCCACCAACTTGTATTTTTGATATGATTAGCAGTTGGTAATGCGCTAGAGCCATTTAATACAGCAGATAAGAATACTATTGCAAGTCCCAGAGTCCCTACGCTAAAGCTAATAAGGGATGAAAGTATAGGATTACCCATTTTGAAACGAAGTTGTCCGTTTATACCAACCTGTAAAGTCAAGGCAAATCCAGATACTAACGATAATAAATAATATGTAAATACCACTCTATGACCTCCAATCCTTGTAGCTGTTGATTAACTTTCATAAAACAATTATAATTAGCATAGTGGTATAAGTAAAATTAATATTTAATATGGGAGGTATATTAAATTTTTATATGTATATTAATCTTGAACTTTATAGAATTTTTTATATTACTGCCAAATTAGGTAGTATATCTAAAGCTGCAAAAGAACTTTTTACATCACAGCCAGCCGTTAGCCAATCTATAAAATTATTAGAAGGAAAATTAGGAGGACAATTATTTCATAGAACTCCAAGAGGAGTTGTTCTTACTTTAGAAGGTGAGGTATTATTCAAATATATAGAACAGGGTTATGGTCTTATGCAGACAGCGGAAAGAAAATTTTTAGAACTAAAAAATCTTAATTTGGGTCAGATAAGAATAGGTGTCTGCAGTGCAGTATGCAAATATCATTTAATGAAATATATAGAAATATATAATTTGAATTATCCAAATATAGAAATTTATATTCAGGATAAATCAAGTTATGAAATAGTAAAAGGATTAGAGTCAGGTGAGATAGATGTAGGAATTTTAAATATGCATATAGAAACTAACAATTCTCTTAATGTAATTAAAAGATTTAAAATACAAGATTGCTTTGTTGTGGGAGATAAATACAAGGGAATTTGTGAAAAACAGATATCGTTGAGGAATTTAGTAGATACATATCCTATTATTCTACTAGAGAAAGGTGGAAATACAAGAGATTATATAGATAAGTATTTTGGTTCGCATGGGTTAGAAGTAGTGCCACAAATAGAGTTGAGTAACATGGAGCTAATGATAGAATTTGCTAAAAGAGGATTGGGAGTTTCCTGTGTTATAAAAGATTATATTCAAAAGGAATTAGAGCAGAAACAGTTATATGAAATTTTTATCAAAGAAAAAATACCTGAAAGAATTATAGGAATAGCAATTAAGAAAGATATTCCTATGTCTACAGCAGCACAGAAATTCATTGAACTTATTGAAGATTAGATTGTTTATTCGAACTTAGCTCTAGGAGGGAGATAAGTTTTGTGATAATTAGAGGACAATTTATTAAAGAAAGAGTAAAGGTAATTATTGTTGGAGAACACTTAGGTTATTAGAGTGATAATAATAATAAAGAATTAATACATTTAGTTAACAACGGTGAACCGTACCATAAGTAACGGCGGTTTCATATCAAATTTAGTCATACCAATGGGTTTAGAAGAAATAGCAGATGATTAATAGTCTATTTGATTTAGAATTAAACATTTTAAAAAGAATTTAATATCATATGAAATTGATAAGAAATAAATAAAAAAATGAAGTGAATATGTGTATAAAACTTCATGAACATACTTTAAAATTATTTTTAGATAAGGTTGGATATAACTATGACAAAACAATATCTAAATAACTTTATACCCACTCAGGGAGAAAAATTATGGCCAAATATAGAACAGCAAAGTACAATATATAGAGAATATTGTCCCATTAGCGAGCTTCAATCCTATATAGCCTGTTATTGGACTTCTAAAACAATTAATACTACAAATGAAGTTATTACAAGCAGAGTTATACCTGATGGATGCATGGATATTGTGTTTGATATAGGAGAAATAAATAAAGGCAAATGTGGATCAGTATGCGGACTAATGACTAAGTTTTCGGAAGAAGAAGTTAAGGGCATAAGTGAGTTTCTAGGAGTCCGTTTCTGGCCAGGAGGGATCATTCCATTTCTTAAAATTTTAGCGAATGATTTTACAGATAAGTTGGTTTCGTTAGATGATGTTTTAGGAAGATTTGCTTTTGAGATAAGTGAAAGATTATATTATGCAGAAACATTAAGTGAGAGATTAATGATTATTGAAGGAGAATTAGTAAGATTACTATTAAAAGCTGGTGCATCAAATGAATTGATGATAAGTGCATTATATGAAATATATAAATATAAAGGAATAATATCTATTAAAAACTTATCACAACAAATGAACATAAGTCAAAGACAACTATCTAGAAAGTTTCACAACTGGATAGGTACAAGTCCAAAGACATTTATTAATATCATACGTTTTCAAAATATCATTAAGCAACTAAATGAAGCTACAAATATAAACTTTCAAGATGTGGCACTTGAAAATGGATATTATGACCAAGCTCATTTTATTAAGGATTTTAAGTCTTTTTATGGAAAAACTCCTGGAAGATTATAATACCAATGTCCACTTTTTACAATACAAAAATTGCAATTAGTGCTAAAATGAAAAAAAGGTATTGAGGAGGACTAATAATGAATTTAACGAATAGCTGTATTATAACGAATGATGTGAAGAGACTAAGTGAATTTTATGAAAAGGTTCTACAAATTGATGCGGAGTTTTATGGGGAAGATTATGCTGTATTTAAAGTTGGAGATAATAGCTTATCAATTTTTGATTTGAAAGCCCATGAAATCATAGCTCCAGGTTCAGCTCAAGCTGAATTAAATAAAAGTATAATTTTAGAATTCAATGTTGAAAATGTTGATGAAGAATATGAACGACTAAAGAAAATGAATATTGATTGGGTGAAAGCACCAACAACACAATCATGGGGAAGCCGTTCTTTTTATTTACGTGATATTGATGGAAATATGATTAGTTTTTATACACATATAATGTAGAAGTACTTGAAATAAAGTTTATTAAAGGGAGTGTGATTATTGAATAAAATAGGAGCTAATGTTTTTCAAAATACAGCACAGTCCATTAAAAGGTACGCTAGACCATTAGAAAGTGCCATATTTCAGCACTATTTCTTTGATGGAACAGAAAATGAAATAGTAAATGAATTAAAAAAATATCAAAATGAAGATGGTGGTTTTGGCCATGGAATAGAGTCAGATTTTAGGTTGCCCCACTCTTCTCCAATGGCTACCTCTATAGGAATAAGACTTTTATCTGAAATTGACCGTCTAGAAGACGCCAAAGAAATGATAGCAGCAGCTATAGGATATTTGGAGACAAGCTTTAATAGTGATAGAAACGGATGGCTTGCTGTTCCGAAGGAAGTAAATGATTTTCCACATGCTCCTTGGTGGCATTATAATGAAGATGACGAGATGACAATAATAGATAAAAACTGGGGAAATCCTTCTGCTGAAGTTTTAGCATACTTATATAGATATAAAGATTATGTTAAAAGACTTGATATAGAAAAACTGATAGAATATGCAATCAGCTACATAGAAAGTAAGGAAGAATTCAACTCAGAGTATGAAATTTTTTGTTATATAAAATTATATGAAGTTCTACCTGAGAATTTGCAAATGAGATTAGAAGAAGTAATGTCACTAGCAATAGAACAAGTAATAGTATATGATACAAAACAATGGCATGAATACGTACCAACACCAGTAGATTTTGTAAGTAGTATAAACAGTAATAGATTTGAAGTTTCTGAATCAAAATTAAATGAAAATTTAGATTTTTTAATTAATCAATTACAGTCTAATGGTAAGATTAATCCGCCATGGGGAGAAAGCTATTATGAAGGAGATTTAAAAGAGGCATATAATGAATGGATTGGAGTATTGAGCTTAAAAACATTAATTACATTAGATAGATTTAACAGAATTGAAAAATAGATTTTGTAGTAGATGATGTGATTTTATTGCTTTATGTACTTGAGTCAAAGAATTATTCACATGATTATCCAATTAATATAATATGTATATATAATAATATGATTATGAAAGGTGGAATGCTATCCGGCAACACTTGATGTTAAGCAGTCAAATAACATAAGTGAAGCACGGAGATGAAGGATAAAATCTTAAATTGAGTTTAATAGGAGCACAATACTGTTGTTTGCTAACAGTTATTTGTTGTACCTAAATTTCAATTTGGATTTTAATCTTTTATCTCTCGGCATAGCTTGACCCTGTTTTTAGGAGCCGTAGAGTGAATTCTATGGCTCTTTTTTATTTCAATTTTCACATAATCATATTGTTATATAAAAATAAAGAAGGAGGAAGAAGATAATGTCTAGACCATATGTAACTATATCTATTAATAATCAAATTCATGAGGAAAGAATTATATTGAACAAAGAGAAACTACATGAAATAGTAAGAAGTGTAATTATAGACTTAAAATTAATTTAAATATAAGAACATTAAATAAAAAATATTATTCAATGAAAGGTGAGTGAGGGATTATGTTAAAGGAATTATTCAAATATCTAGAAAAACCAAAACTATATGCACAGAATACATGTAAATTTTGGGATGATGAACATATTTCTAAGGGGTTGCTGAAAGCTCATTTAGATCCACAATTAGAAGCATCTAGTAGATGTCATAATTTTATAGACAAATCAGTAGAGTGGATTACTGAAATAGCACCATCATCAAACTATAAGAAACTCTTAGATTTAGGTTGTGGTCCTGGTTTGTATGCTGAACGACTATTTAAAAAAGGATATAAAATTACGGGCATTGATTATTCAAAGAGGTCAATTAATTATGCTATGGATAAAGCGTGTGAAAGAAACCAAGATATAAACTACATTTATAAAAATTATCTTGAAATTAATTATAATAATGAATTTGATCTTGTGACATTAATATATTGTGACTTTGTAGTATTATCAGATGAGCATAGAGAGATTTTATTGAAAAAAGTCTACGATTCGATGAAGATAGGAGGGAGATTTATATTTGATGTTTTTACTTTAAAGCAATTTGAAGATAAAAAAGAAAGTAATACATGGTGTTTAAGTGAGGGGAGTGGTTTTTGGAAGTCTGAAAGACATATATGTTTTGAATCGCATTTTATTTATGAAAGAGATGTGAGATTAGACCAATTCACAATAATTGACAAAGACGGAAAAGTGGATATAATTAGAAATTGGTTTAAAGTATATACGGAAGACACGATTATTAAAGAAATTAAAAAAGCAGGCTTTAATAAGATTGAGATATATTCAGATGTGACAGGCAAACCATATTTTGAAGAATCTAAAGCGATGTGTATTGTAGTTGAAAAATAGAATAGATATATGAAAAAACAATTAAATAGGGTTTTACTAGGTAATATAGGTAAACTATTTGCTATTTATTATAGTAATTTTCTTAATGAACCGATAGATACTAAAGAGAAAGAAGAAGCATGGAGTAAATTAGTTAGACTATTGGATTCATTAGAAGAAATGTATTATACTGAAGAAGTAAGAGAAATAATTAATAAAAGATATAGTAAATTAGATATTCGAAAAAGTAAAGAAAAGGATAAAATTTTACAGCAGTTCATGTTGAAAAATTTTACTCCAATTTTTCAGGATATAGAAAAACATCTGTGTATATTAAGTAGCAGGTTCAAGAAGTTTGATGCCATTTTAAATTCTGAAGGCGATATTGACAAGTAAATATACTTTTCTGAATATCTAAAGAGCAGTATTCAAATGTTCTTTAGATATTTATATAATGAAAAAAGAATTAATTAGACAAAGTGTATAGATGATACTAGTATGAATGGTTGTACACGAAAAGTAAAATAGAGTTAACTTTATCTGAAAGAAAATCTTGTGATGAAGTCCAATGGGAAATGTTGAAAATAAATTAAATGATATAAAAAAGGAGTGTATACAATGAATTTATACATGATAAGTTTGGGTGGGAAAGTCAGTGGTGCAAATATTGAAGTTCATGATGTGCAGTTTGCAGTTGCAGATCATATAGACAACACCATTGATTTAGTCAAAGCAAGCTGGTATGGCATGGAAGAAAAACTTCATATGGACAGTTATACGAAAATAAAAGGAGCAGATGGTTATGAGATAAAGCTATCAAAAGAAAAATCTAGTGAGAATAGAAAGCTGTTCTTTGTCTATCTGGGTGGCTATGACAAGGATACGACTCAAGAATTGCACCGAGTGGCGTTTTTTGTAGCTGAAACAGCTCAAGAAGCAAAGCATAAAGCTTTAAAAGAAATTGAGATGTTTGAAGAAGAATGGCATATTGATCAAGTTGTTGACGTTGAAGCATGCCTTTTACACAGAGAGGGAGAAAAGTATTACATTACACTTGATGAAAGCAAAGTAGATTTTGACTTAAATCCAGATTGGCTTGGTTACAGAAGGTTGGATCGAGAATAGGACTTGATACATATTTAGATATTACACTAATTATAAAATTATGTATAAAACTTATGGATTCCATGTATATAGCCAAAATAAAATGATAGTTATTATCAACATCTTCCACTTCTAGTGGTAATCTTTTTCATGTTCTTTATTTGATTTATAATCTATTCATTTTAAAACATTGGAATTACTTTGGCTTGTAATAATTATAATATGTGTTTTAAAAAATAGTTAGGATGTACTAATAAATATAAATTTCAGCATTAGTGAAAGTTGTATAAATTTTCTGTATAATATAAGATAATATATAATGCATAATTATAGAAGAAAGTAAAGGATGGATTACTTATATAATCTAATAGCAGATTGTATCGAAGTAAGGTTGTATCTGTTGTCAGTTAACTGCACTACTTTTCTTATAGATAATAGAATGGAAAGGAAAGCAGTTATGAACTATAATAAATTAAAAGAGTTATGGAAAAAGGAAGAAGAGCAACTACCTTGGGATTATAAAAGTATGTTGAAAAAGTATTTAAAAACAGATTATCAGTTGCTTGATATGGGGACAGGATGTAGGAGGAATTGTATATTATGCTAAAGTTATTAAATGGAATTTCCTGGTTTTTCAGTGATTAGTTCTTTTAATGAATTATGCAAAATGAATGAAGAATTAAAGAAGAAACCTTATATAGAAAGCAGTGAACATAGATTTATTATTACAACTAAAAATGTAAAAGAGTAATTTAACAAGGATTATATACAATTGTGTATTAAAGTCAGTTTACATCTTTTATATATTATGTCGTAAGAGCCTGTGTATAAAAACAGGCTCTTTTCATACTGATAAGTTCAATAAAATATTCTAATAAATACTATTACATATGAATAAATTCGTGTAAAAGAGTGTAACGGTTGTTGATAATTTACAAGGGGCAATTTAATTTAATCTTTTTAAATTCGTTTATTATATAGTTACAGTGAACCGTATTACAAGTAACTGCGGTTTCTTCTAATGGAGTAGATTAAAATAAAATGTTGAATTAGGGTTAAAAAATAAGAGAGGGATAAAAACTATGGAATCAAATAATCTATTATGTGAAATGAGGACATATACAGAAAAGGCTTATACACATAAGCATACACATAGTCAATTAATACTTCCGCTGCAGGGTGATCTCTATATAAAGACAGGTAAGTATGAACTAAGCTTAGATGAAAAACATTTGTTTTTTCTACCACCTAAATGTAATCACTCATACTACTCAGATAGTACAAATAAGTTTTTAGTACTTGATATTCCAAAGGACATTAATCCAGTTTTATTAGAAAATAACTTTAAATATGAAATGCATCAGGTTCTTGATGATAGGTGGAAAGCAATTAGATATCTTTTACATGAAGAAGCACGGAGTCCAAAGAAAAGAAGGCTATATGATTTAGTAAATTATGCTTGTAGTTTTCTACTGGAGGAAGCAAGACCAAATTCGATACAGTATATTCATGATAATTTTCACAAGCAAGTATCAATCAATAAGTTGGCAGCAATTGAGAATTTTAATGTATCTTATTATATCGAATGGTTTAATAAAAAAACTGGTATGACACCTAATGCATACATTCAAAAATTGCGATTAGAAAAAGCAAAGGAATATTTAATAGATACAGAATTAAGTTTGCTGATGATTTCACAACTTGTTGGATATAAACAACAATCATCCCTTACCAGATTATTTACCAAGCTTCAAGGATTGTCTCCAAGTGTGTATCGTAAAATGTACCGAAAAATGGATAAAAACTCCCCAATTTAAGTAAAGAACTTTGTGCTTACATATTTTATAATGATTGTATGGACTTAGTTTCTAAAATCCGCAGTCTATATAAATAATTTGGAGGATGAAGCATGAAACGATCAAATATGAAAGCACAGGTATTTATATTAATAGGGGCGATACTATGGGGGACTACAGGTTCTGTACAGGCTTTTGCTCCCCAAAACGCTACACCAATTGTAATTGGTGCATTGCGTATGGCAATAGGGGGGACGACTTTGCTTTTAGTGGCAAAAATAAGGGGTGCATTTAAAACAAAATTAAAATTAGATAAAAAATTATTATTAGTAGCATCTATATGTATGGCAGTTTATCAACCTTTTTTCTTTTCAGGAGTGTTTAAAACAGGCATTGCACTTGGTACAGTTTTAGCATTAGGAAGTGCACCTGTTTTTTCAGGTGTTATTGAATATTTTTTAGGAGGAAAGCTTAGTAGAAGGTGGGTTATAGGTACTATAGTATCCATTATTGGATGCACTTTACTTTTCGGTGGACAAGATTCTATGAATATGAATGTATTTGGTTTAATCTTATCTTTGGGAGCAGGATTATCATATGCAGTATATGTAAAGGTATCACAAAAGTTATTTCATGATTCGCGTAGAGATGCAGTTAATGGATTGGTATTTTTTATAAGTGCAGTTATATTATCTCCTATTTTATTTATGAATGACTTAAGCTGGGTAATATCAGCACGTGGGATTATAGCAACGCTACATTTAGGAATAGTTGCAACTGCTTTAGCATATACTCTATTTGCATATGGACTTGTTAATATTTCAACACCTACCGCTGTTACTTTAACATTAGCAGAGCCACTTACTGCAGCTGCGCTTGGAGTAGTTGTGTTTAGTGAAAATCTGACAGGTGTTTCTATGATTGGTGTTTTGCTTTTATTTTGCGGATTAATAGTAAATTCTTATCCAGAAAAAGAAAAGGGCAAAAGAGAAAATAAGAATATTGTGAATCTAAAATTTTAGGACTAAATTGAAAATGCTAGAAAGCCTTCATATAAACTTTAGCTTGATTTTGGTGATGAGATTAGGATAAAGAAATCATATTAAAAACAGTGTTAAAATCCAAATCTTTTTATTTGTTTTATTTAAAAAATCGCCAATAACTTGATCACAATGAACCATATCACGAATAACTGCAGTTTTTCTTCTTTATTTTTCTTTAAAATTAAGGTATTATTAGTTTAGCTGTAGTTTGACCAAAGAGGAGGATACAATATGGGAACAGTATATTTTGCCGGTGGATGTCTATGGGGAGTACAAGCTTTCATAAAAACTTTACCTGGTGTTAAGTTTACAGAAGCGGGAAGAGCCAATGGAACAAATAATACACTTAAGGGTGACTATGATGGCTATGCTGAATGTGTAAAAACAGAATTTGATCCAAGGGTTGTAACTATTGAGCAATTAATGGAATATTTCTTTGAAATAATTGATCCATATAGTTTGAATAGACAAGGACAGGATGTTGGTGAGAAATACAGAACAGGAGTGTATAGTGAAGATGCTAAACATTTGGAAGAGGCGAAGACATTTATTAATAAGAGAAATGATAGTGACCGTATAGTTGTTGAGGTATTACCTCTTACAAATTACGTGAGAAGTGCAGAGGAACATCAAGATAGGTTGGCTAGATGCCCAAATGATTATTGTCATATTCCAAAAGAAATATTAAATAAATATAAGTAAGAGATACTATTAATAGATGATATAATATTAGCGAGCGAATGAAGTTTAGCTAAGGATTGGCTAAGACCTGAGGTAGCAGTTCACAAAAATAGGGTTAAGGGTGGTGTATATGAAAAGACGGTTAGCTTATATGTCTTTATTTATAATTATTATTTTTTCTTTGACAGGATGTTTCTCAAAGTCTATTAATAAAGAAATATCAAATTCTTTAGGAATAAAAATACCTAAAAATTTGCAAATAGAATATGAAGATAGCCATGGAGGATTTCATGGAGATGGTGCAACATTAGCAAAGGTTGAATTTGACAGTAATGATGCTGAGAATATTTTGGCACAGATTAAAGATAATGATAACTGGGAAGGATTACCATTATCAAAAAATATTGAAATTAGAATGTATGGTAGAAAAAAGGATTCTGTTGTTTATAACTCTGATTTAGCTGAAAGATTAGATATGCCTAAAGTAGACAATGGATATTGGATGTTTATTGATAGGTTTGATGGAGAAAATAGAATTAATGATGACAGACTTTTGTTTGATAGATATGCTGCAAACTATACTATAGGAATTTATGATGCTGAAAGTAATACTTTATATTATTGTAAATATGATAGTTAAAGTATATTTTTATGCGTCAATACATTGCATTACGAGGTACATTGTGTTAATATATAGCCATAATATAAAGATAGGTGGTTTATAGGATGGATAAAGAGATAAAAAAGGGCACTATAGATATTTTGATTTTATCTTTAATATCAAAAAAGGATATGTATGGATATGCTATAGCTAAAACTGTAAAGGAAAAGAGCGATAATCTATATGAAATGGGAGAAGGAACTCTATATTCAGCGTTGAAAAGATTGGAGAATAAAAAATTTCTTAGTTCATATTGGGGAGATTCACAAGGAGGAGGGAGAAGAAAATATTATAGGATTACAGAGAGAGGAACAAAAGAATTAGAAAGAAGAATAGTTGAATGGGGACAGGTGAACCAATTGATAAGGGTATGTTATGAGGGGGTATAAATATGGAACAATTCATGAAATATATAAATCAAATTGTTAATGAATTAGATTGTACAGAGATAGAAAAGGCAGAATTAAAGGTGGAATTTTTAGACCACTTAAATTTATTGAAAGAAGAATATATAAGCAAAGGAAGAACTGAACAGGAATCCATTGAATTGGCTATAACAGATTTTGGGAAAGAGAAGATTATCGGAGATGAGTTAAATAAATCAGTAAGCATAGCAAATAGAGTATTTAAAAAAATAGCTAAAATAATTTGGTGCACATATATTTTAATTGTCGTATGGAGGTTGCTTATAAATTCTAGAAGGCTAGTTTTAGATAGAGGCCACGAGTCCTTTAATATTGTACCATTTAAGCAGATTGGGGAATATATCCTCAGATATAACCGCTATAATTTTGATATTTGGTTTTTAAATCTATTTGGAAATATGATTATTTTTATGCCTTTTGGATTTTTGTTACCATTAATTCATAATAAGGGTAAAGATATAAAAGAGAATATACTATTTACTCTTATATTTAGTTTCTGTATAGAAGGCATTCAATACATACTAGGCATTGGAGTTTTTGACATAGATGATATTATTTTAAATCTAATTGGTAGCATAATAGGATTTGGAATATATAAACTATTTTTAAAAATATTAAAAATAAATGACAAAGAGTATTTAATAGAATAATAATTTGTTTTTATATAAGCATATAATCAATTTTACAATTACTTTACAACTTGAATATAGATTATATATATATTAGCTATATACTTTAATTGTAGGTTTGGAATAAATTAAAGTACAATTAGAGGAGGAATAAATTATGAAATCCAAAAAAATGATTTTAGGTGCTTTTTTAGTTGGGATAGTATTGAGTTTTGGAGTTTTTAATGTCTATGCACAAAATCCAAAAGAAACAGCTATAATAGAAAAAGATATTGCTGAAGCAGATATTGAAAAAGATAAGGTTAAGGAAATAGCAAGTGATGCATTTAAGAAATATCTTAATGTAGAAATAAGTGCTGAAGATATGGATGTGCAAGTAATTAGATATAATGATGAACAGGCTTATGGTGTATTTCATACAGATGGACAAAGAAACAGTGCTGCTTTGATAACTACTGACTATGAAGTAATGGATTTAGAATCTAATACTGGTATGCCAAAAAGTGAAGATTATCAAAATTATACTTATGATGAAGCTAAAGAAGTAGCAATAAATTTTGTAAAAGAAAGCAAACTATTGGGAGAAGATTATACCTTTTTAGGAGATAGAGATGAAATGATGAAAGAGATAAACGGACAAAAAGAGGCAGGCAGCTATTATTTTTCTTTCCAATATGATGGAAATAAAAGGAGTACAATTATAGTGGATAAACAAAATGAAAGAATAGAGAGATTTTTACTTGAAGATTAGTTCTAGTTTTTTATGGAATACGTACCAATAATATTGTTACATATAAGTAGTTCAAGGGGATTAATAGTTGTTTTTACAACTATTAATCCCCTTGTTATTTTTATTTATAGAAAAAGCTCGAAAATCCCCCTTGCTTGTCTTGGGGGATGAAAGGGCTTTAATTTAAGGTGGTTCGATGCCACCTTAAAGATATTACGGCGATATTTAGGGCAGAAAATAATGTGATAATTGATATTATACTTACTATGACTTGTTGTTTTGTTCTTCGTATTTTTCAATGACATGTTTCATACCTTCTTCAATTAAGTCGTTAGCATTAGTTTTTAGTTTGATAGCCAATATTTTAATTTCAGTATACAAATCTTCATCCAATGTAGTATTAATGTTTTTTCTTGGCATTTTAGCACCTCCAATATAAATATATTTTACCACATAGTTGACTATGTA
>NZ_JHVL01000065.1 GCF_000620125.1 Clostridiisalibacter paucivorans DSM 22131
TACACCAATATTTTTACCAAAACGATAAATGTCGTCGACCTCCAGGGGTTTTTGCACTACTGGAGGTCGACGACACCCAGACCCTCTAATAAAATATTTATATTATAATTTGCGTGTTCCAATATATATAAATTCAGTGTCCTAGATTATTCTTATATATTATCTGCACTTCTATACTTCTTATCTTCTTATGATTTAACTCCTAAATACTATATAAGATATATTTTATCATTACTAATATATTTTATATTATTCCTATGGTTGTCTTGTTTTAATTATTATAATAGTACTTTTCTATAGTTCTAATACTCTTGACTTCTTCACTTCTATAACTCTATAATAATAATTATAATTTAATATTAATATAATATTAATATAATATCAATTATGAGCATATTGATTATGATGCAAATATAAATAAAATTGACTAACTTTCAGAGTTTTTTTCTGAATCTTAATCAGTTTATTTTAAATATATTAGTTATTCTATAATAATCATATATTTTAATAATCAGTATTTATAAATACATTAGTGAATATAATAATTAGTGGTTATAGAGTTTCAATGATATGGCTATAATAGTGTTAAATACTAAATCATAAGACTTATATTTTTAAATAATTTGCGTATTAGGTGTAAATAATTTGCGTTAGTTCATTAAATTTTTGCGTTAAATTCTTATATTTTTAAATAATTTGCGTTTAGCAATGTTAATAAATAAAAAAATTGCGTTAGTAGTATGTATAAATAAAAAAATTGCGTTTAATAATGTTAATAAATAAATAATTTGCGTTTATTACATAAAAAATACTTAAACTATCAAACTATTGGAAAAATTTGCAAATATTTGCAAATATAAACTTGATAATATAAATTAAAAGGATGTTTAAATAAAGAAAAGTTAATAAGAAGGTAAAAAAGGACATGAAAAACTAACGGGTAGGAACTAAAGATTGTTATAATTTATAGAACCCGTTAGTTTTGTTGTATTATTAAGTTTTTAAATCTATTATTTTTTGTTTCCTGGATTTCAATGAGGAAATTTTCTATACATACTCTAATATAGCTGCATAGGTTTTTAATTTCTTCTCCAGCATCATTCACGGGCTTACTATACCTTTGTATTACACCCTTTAGGCTTAGTAATCCACTAAGGAATAATCCTTGTCCATACTGGACATGCATTTGAGTTAGATCTTCTAGTTCTTTTTTCTCAACAAAGTAGTTTTCAAGAGATAGATTTCTAAGACTTGAATAAACTTCTTTAAAATTCAATTTATTTGTTTCTAAGAAAGAATGTTGCTTCTTAGGCTTAAATAAAGACTTAATTGCATTTGTAGCCTTAATCATGAACCTCCTAGTTTTAGAAGGAATAGTGTCTTTTTCACTTAAATCAACTATTTGCATAAAGCCAGAATCATTTATATTTCTGATGACAGTATCTAGATCTCTTTTAGACACCCTTTTAATTTTTTTAAGTAAGGTATCTTCAGTAAAAATTCTACCAGTTCTAATTCCTTCTTTGTTTATAACTTGCCAGTTTTCAAGATGGCTGTTATTTTTTACTTGCTGTATAGAAGCAATAGTATCTTTATATATAGCAAAATAAGGATCAAGTAGTCCTATCATATCAGCTTTATTATATTTAAGAAATTTGTCATGAAATACAAAACCAGGTACTTTTATGTAGTTTATATCTTTTTTAAGGTTTTCAAAGCCTTGTATGTAAACATCAAAGCTACCATCTCTATGTCTAGTCCTACTGATTAAATCAGCTTTTTCCAAATCATGCATACACTGCTGAACAGTCCTTAGAGGCATAGTATATACTTTAGATATATTTATGGTAGTTAAGTTTCTTATAAACCCTAAATCAACGCCTTTATTTGCTTTAAGAGTTAGATATAGATATATATGTATACTTGCTTTACTTAAATCTAGCATTTTTTTGTATTTTTCACCTGGTATATATGCTATTTCCCAGTTGTGATTTATATTTAAATTTAATTTGTAATCTCTATAATTCTTCATATAAAAAACCTCCCTGAACTTTGGAGGTTACACACATTTTTTTATATATTTTTGAAGTAATACCTCTTTACTTCTATACCTATATATGATAATATATAAGTAACTTGAATATATGGTTGATTGTGTGCAACCATTGTGTGCAACCAATTTTGACTGGTTATTGGTATAAGACCAGCTGGGCTGTTACTTTTGCGGAGTAACAGCTATTTACTTTTTTTGTGATAATTGATATAAAAATTTTGTCTAAATATGTATGTACCAAGTTACGCTCTTATTCCTTAGAAACATTATAATACAAAAATAAATTAAAATCAAATCTTAATTCTTTTGGGTTTCTTTTATACTTCAACTTAAAGTTTTAAAATCCTTTATTTTAGAGGATTTTTTTTATTTTCTCTATCCGAACATGTGTTTGACATTCTTAGGATATGTGGTAAAATTAAGAAGAGGAAACATAATTACACACAGGAGGAAGTGCAATGTCAAATTTAGAAAAGGCAATTTTAAAAGAATTTAAGAAATTTAAAAAAATAGATTCTAATGTATTAGAGATAATAGATATTGAACTTAATTCATCTAATTTAAACGACAAAACTATCAAAAAAGCAAAACACGTTGTACATAAAGCATTTATTCATTATCTTCACCACAATCTTCATCGTCTTCCATAGTTTCCATAATTTCTAGAGCATGTTTTATTGTTTTCAATATTATTTTCCTATCTCTTGATTCAATTTCTTTATCATCAAAAGAAAGTTTTTCACTCAAACTAATTATTGTGTGGAGATTTTCTTCTGAAGCATAGGGGTTTGGATCATTAGTAAGTCCTAATATAAAATCAGAACAGACTGAAAATAGATTACATAATTTAACAAGGACATTTAAGTCAGGAGTCCTTTTATCGTTTTCATAATATGTATATGTAACTCTTAAAATAGAAAGTCTATCAGCAACTTCTTGTTGAGTCCATCCTTTCTTTTTACGCAAATATTTCAACCTTTTTCCTAAACTCATCATAAATATCACCTCAATGTTATTGTGTCCTTATTGTATCATTGTATCAGCAAAAAAGAAATAAAAACATATATAAAATGTTACATTTTACTTGAAATGTAACATTTTATATATTATAATGTAATTATTAGATAATTAAATGACAACTAATTGGGAGGTAGAAATAATTTTATAATTGTTAAAGGAGGTGAAAAAATGGATTTAGGTACATCTTGGTTACAACTGTATTCAGAATATGAAGGTACAGAGAAAAACATAAACTACTTTATATCTGACTTAAAAGAAAGAGAAGAGAAAGATATATTTGATGATATGAATTTAGAAAATGTTAAATGGATGAAGAATAATATAAAGGATATAAAAGTACAGCTAAAATCAAAGATTTTATATGAAATGAATGGCATATCAGTAGAAGATATAGAAAAAATAAAATTAACAGACCAACAAAAGAAGATAGCCATATTAAAAATAAATCATTCTACCAAGGAAGTAGCAGAAATCTTAAACTTAACTCCGAGTACAATACATAAAACATTTAATAGAGCTATCAACAAAATATTGAAATACAAAAGAGATAAATTAAATATCCTAAGTCCTCAAGAGAAGTCGGTGTATTTTCTGTACCAGGAGGGAAAAACAAGAAGTGAAATAGCTAAAGAATTAGATACCACTCCTGGATCTGTTTGTAATAGAATGTATAGAATTAGAAAAAAGTTAGGCAGATTATCAAAAACGTCTAAAATAGAATGACGGTATAGTTGTGTCTATTTATAGAAATAAAAAAGAAGGGAGAAAATATGAAAAAATATAAAAATGGAACAAGAAATCGTGAAAGGGTAGAAATCAAAGGAAATCCATATCTTCATTTGATGAACTATCCTATGAATCAAATTAAAGAAGATATTATATATTTTCTTTATGATATGAGAGCTGCAACAACAAGACAAATAATTAGGTATACTGGTTATTCAGGTAATTATATAAGAAGTGTATTAAGAAACATGTATGAAAATAGATTGGTCCATAGAGATTTTCCATATATAAAAAAGAGGAGTAAGCCTGGAAGTGGTGAAGGAGTATATTTCCTTGACAACCAAGGGGCTTTTTTTATTGCAGCAAATAAAGGATTAGAAAAAAAAGAGGTCAATTGGGACCCAAGAGACAATGTCGTGTCATTAGGAGCAATCAAGCATACACTAGATATAGCAGAGATTAGAGTTTGTATGGAAAATTCACAAGAATTTAAAGTAAAAGAGTTCTTGGGAGAGAGAAGATTAGGAAGAATAAGTTTTCAATATGAGGGAGGAGAAATAGTATTTAATCCTGATTCCAAAATAGAGATTTTGAAAAAACTTCCAGATGGTAAATTAGCAAAGATTTTATTACTTCTGGAATATGATAGGAGTACAGAATCATTAAAAAGTTTTGCCGAAAAGATACAAAACTATGAAAAATTCTATAGGTCAAAAAAGATAAATGAGATATTTGAAAACATACATCCAGCAGTATTAATTGTATCAAATCATAAAACTAGAACAGAAAAACTTAAAGCATTAGTAGAAAAAACAAAAGTAGAAAATATAAAATATTATTTTACTACATTAGATGAAAACTTTAAAAATAACCCCTTTAGCTTTCTATTAAATGAACAGTAAAAAAGAGGTTAACTCTTGTATTAAATGGGCTAATAGTTGATGTTTAAAGTGAATTATCAATTCAAGTGGTAACCCATATATTAACTCATGTATCAATTCATATATAAACTGATATGTTAATTAGTATATAAACTGAACACTAATTCTTAGAATTACCGTAGAATTACCAGCGAATTACCTAACAAGTAACAGCAGAAAAGAGGGCTAAACCTCTAAAACAAGCTATTTGTATAAAAACAACTAAAAACTAAGAAATAAGACTAAATATAGAGGATTGATTATATATTTATATGAGGTTTTTATTTTTTGTTAGATATATGTAGGATTGTATATTTTCTATTTAGGTTTCATCCCCACACGAAAGGAGTGATTTATTTTATGGCAGATGTTGAAGAGCAAATAGGGAGTTTTATTACAGATATATTTAGAGGGATTATAAACTATTTTAAAAGCATGAAATATGGAATAAAAAAGATATTTAAGAAAGAAGAAGGCTACTCTGAGATAGTAGGCTTTTTTATTTTTGTATTAATTTGTGCAGCAGTATTTCTGTTTGCTGAAGAAATAGCAACAAGGATTTCAACTACTTCAAAATTAGTACAAGGATTAAAAAATCCCATAGTAATAAAGATAATATCAGTTTTATCCATACTTATATATCTAAAATTCAAAGGGGACAAAGAGATGGAGCTTTTAAATTCTTTTGATGAAAAGTTTGAAGCTGTAGGACTTTACTCTGGGCTAAAAAAAGAGAGATTTGAAGATGGAAAGAAAATAGTTATCAAAGATTTTCCTAAACTACTAAAAGTTATAGAAAACAAAGAAAAAAAAATCTATCTTTTCTCAACTAATATTCCAGTAACAAAGTGGAGAAAAAAGATAGAAGAACTGGAAACAGTTATGAATGAAGGAATATTAGAAATAAAAAATAAAAAAGGAAATAAGAAAGTTGTAAAAATGATAACTGTACCTTATGAAATCAAAGCCGAAAAGAAAAAATACGATGAAAAGTTTGAAAATCTAGGACTATATGTAAAAAATGATAATATTAAAAAATATCCCGATTTTTTAGAAAAAATAGAAGAAGGGAAAAAAACAATATTTACCTTTGAAAGTCAGGGCATACCAATAGAAGATTGGAAAGAAAAAAAAGGAATTATAGAGGCCACATTTAACACAAATGTAGTAAAAATCAAAAATAAAAAAGATAGTAAAAATGTAGTTGAATTAACAACAGTTCCTCTAAAATACAACATCAAAGAAACCTATCCTTGGAAAGATGAATATATACCAGAAGAAGATTTTGAAGTAGTTTTAGGTGAAGGGCTATTGGAGACAATAACTCTAAATTTCAACAAGACTCCACATATGCTCATAGCAGGGCTAACAGGCTCAGGTAAATCCGTGTTAGAAAGATCAATAGCCTGGCAATGTATAAAAAAAGGAGCAAAGGCCTTCTTCATAGATTTTAAAGGAGGAATTGAATTAGGCGATTTTGAGGATTTTGGAGAAGTAGTATTTGAAAGAAAAAGAGTAATGCAAATACTAGATAGTCTAGTAAAAGAACATCATGCAAGGATAGAAATATTCAAAACAAAGGGAGCAAAAAATCTAAACGAATATAATCAAAAAGTATCCGAAGATGATAAACTATCAAGGATATTTTTAATAGTAGATGAAATAGCTGAACTCCTTGATTCATCAGGAGTATCAAAAGAAGATAAAAAAATGTATGAAGAAATAGAAGGAAAAATGAGTAGTTTAGCAAGGCTTTCAAGGGCCACAGGTATAAATATGATTTTGGCGACGCAAAGACCCGACGCAAAAGTAATAAAAGGCCAAATCAAAAACAATCTGGGTGCAAGAATATCAGGACGAATGACCGATAAAGAGCCTTCAATAATGATTCTTGGAAGCCCTGATGCAATGCACCTTCCAGAAGATATCAAAGGAAGATTTTTATTTTCATTGGGAGCAGAGCCAGTAGAATTTCAAGGATACTGGTTTAAAGATACCGATATAAAAAAGGGAAATTATGACAAAGGAATTACCCTAATAGTAGGAGATAACCAAAGGGCAGAGATAAAAGATAATGTGGAAATAGTAGAAGATAATTGTATAGATGAAGAAGATGAAGAAACACCAGAAGTAAAGGACCTAGGATATGAAGAGGAAGAAGATGAAGAAAAAGAAGAGTCAAGCCCATGGGTTACAGTTGACGAAGATTTTCTATAGAAGGAAGTGAGGAAATGCTTGGTTTAGGAAAAAAAAGCAAATCAATAGAACTAAAAAAAGATAATATACAAAGAGTGCTAAGG
Organism: Clostridiisalibacter paucivorans DSM 22131; assembly: GCF_000620125.1. NCBI lineage: Bacteria > Bacillati > Bacillota > Tissierellia > Tissierellales > Thermohalobacteraceae > Clostridiisalibacter > Clostridiisalibacter paucivorans. Next base: position 7,020 of record NZ_JHVL01000065.1, read on the forward strand.
ATAGTATTTTGGATTTTACTAATATTTTTAGTGGCAAAATCAGTGGCAAAGGATGTAATAACAAAGCCTCAAGAGATACAAATACCTGAAATAAAACTAGAGCAGCAAGCACCAGCAGCAGTAGCCTCTAGTTTTGTCAAAGAATATCTAACCTACGATATTCAGCAAAGTATGGATGAATATAATGATTATAAAGAAAGGGTTCATAGATTTGGAGCAGAGTATATAAATTTGTCTAATTTGGCAAGTGTAAAGGCAAGTAGTAAAGCAGAAAACGTATTTGTATTTGATATAGAAAAACTAAAAGGAAATCAGTACAACGTAACTGTAAAGGGTGATGTAACCTATAAATTTTTAGATGGAAAAGTTAAGACAAGCTCCATTTATCTTAAAGTACCTGTAACAGAATCTGATGGTAGCTTCATTGTTGAAGATACTCCTGTAATGATTCCAGAACCTACAAAGCCTGATATTGACTATATTAAATTTGATCAAGGAGAAGAACTTTATATAAGTGAAACAGAAAAGGTTAAGGAGATAATGAAAAACTTCTTTAAAACCTATTGTAGTGGAAAATCTACAGAAATAGCATATTACATGGATGATGGCTTACCTCAAAGGGGATTTGAAGGTAGGTTTGTTTTTTTAGATATAAAAGAGTTTAATGTATTTGATTTAAAACAAAATAGTGGCTTTAAGGCAATAGTAAATGTAAAACTTAAGGATTCTGTATCAAATAAAGAATTTCATCAAAACTATAATATTGATTTAGTTAAAAAAGAAGAAAGATGGTATATAAAAAACTTAAAAATTAGAGGGGGTAATATTTATGAAAAATATGAAAATAAAGAAAAATAGTTTAATGAAAGTATTAGTCTTAACCTTGTTTATAACGTTCTTGTTTACAACAATAGCTTTTGCAGCTGGAGATCCAATAGACAATGCAACAACCTATGCTAGGGAAAGAATAGCAACTATATTTTTAGTCGTTGTAGCTTTTTATATTACAAAACATGTTACTAAAAATGCGACTAATAAGCTTATAGGATTTGTAATAACAGCTATATTAGGAGCTGTATTAGTTTATAAACCAGAGTTTTTAAAAAAAGGGGCAGATTGGTTATATAGTGTGTTTTTTTAGGAGTTGATTAAATGGAAGATAATAGAGAATTTGAAATAATGAGAACTTATACGAGAGCTTGGCAGACTGAAATTGTAATGTATCACCTATTTGGAATACCTCTTTGGTTTCCAGTATCATCAAGACAAGCTGCTTTTTTTATGTTGGGATTAGTCTTTATGACCATATTTTCTAAAGTAATCCCACTAAAGGGTATCCCTTTAGTGGGAGATCCTATTTGTATTTATGCAGTGTATCCATTTTTGATAATGAAATTTTTTACTAAGATGACTTTAGACGGAAAACCTCCACATATTTTCTTCCGAGATCAGTTAAGTTTTTTATTTCAAGATAAAAAATATAACCTTTATAAACCTATAAAAGACGAAAATAAAATAAATTATTCTTCGCAAATAGGATATAGAACAGTAAGACGTATATCAGAAATAGATTATAAACTTTTAAAAAGGAGGAAGAGATAAATGGCAGGATATACTTTTCCTACTAAGTACTATGAAAGTAACTTAATATTTGACCAAAGTAAGAATTGTTGGGCTTTATATAGACTTATGGGTGAGAATTATGAGTATCTTTCACATGATCTAAAAAAAATCACTAGAAATAGACTAGCAAGGCTTTTGGTAAATGTAGGTATGGAGTATAAGATATTACTTCTTCCATTCAACAGTTCAGCAGATGAACACTTTGAAAAGCTCAAAGCAAGGATGAAAGGACCACTTAGAGATTTAGCTTTAGAATATTTAGATGGAAGTTGTGAATATCTTAAGACGAAAAGTAGCACTGAAGGTAATAAATACAGAATTTATCTTTTAGTTAAATTAAAAAAAAAGGGAAGGGAGTATTTAACCAGCAAAGAATTTTTAAGTTCCCTTATAAAAGAACCAATTAGAGCAGTAAATCATGTAATGAATCTATCAGCACCTGAAATATTTGAATATGAGTTAAATAGTTATTTAGATTTTGAAGTAAAACTTTTTGGAAGGATTAAGAGATGGGTCAATGTAGAGAGGGAGTATGAATATACGATACAAAATCTTATAAAAAGAAATTTTTATAGATCAATTGCAAATATATCTATTAGGGGTGATGAAAAAGATGAGGAAAGAGAAATAGAGATTAATGGCCAAAGTATAAAGAGAAAGGTTAAAGAGATTTTCAAACCAAAAAGAGATGTAATAAAGAGAAATGGTAAGGTTGCTATAAGACCATATGAAAGAGATATATTAAGTTTAACTGAAGGTGATTTTGAAAATAAGTCACGTCATATAGAAATCAAACAAATAATTGAAGGGGAGACAAAAACAAGTTATCAAGCGTTCTTAACATTTTCTTATATTCCTGATAATACGTTAATTTTTCCAGGAGCTGAATATATCTATTTAATTCAAGACTTATATTTTCCAGTTGAAGTAATGATACATGTAGAACAGCTTGAAAATAGAGAAGCTTTAGATATAGTTTCTAAAAAGGAAAGGGAAATTAAGGACCAAAAAGAGCATGCATCAAAGTTTAATAACATTGATGATTCTTTACTTCATGATGAAATGACTATCAGAGAACAAAAGAATGAACTTGATGCCACTAAAGAACCTATGCTTCTAACATCTATAGTTTTATGTATTTCAGATACAAATTTAAAAAGGTTACAGGAAAAGGTGAGTTTTTTAAAAGACCTCTATGAAGATATGGGGTTTCAAGTTGAGAATCCAGCAGGAAGTCAGTTTAAATTATTTAATGAATTTATTCCTGGAGCAGGGAGATATGAGCAGAGTTATATTCATAAATTACCACCTAAAACTTTAGCAGGGAGCATATTTATAGGAACTAAGAATTTAGGAGACTCACAGGGGCCATATATAGGGAAATTAGGCCAGTTAGAGCAACCTATATACTTAGATACTTCTAGAGGACCAATGAACAATAAAAATGGAAATATGGCATTTATAGGACAACAGGGAACAGGGAAAAGTTACGGGGCAAATAATTTAGCTTACCAAACAGTAATTTCTGGAGGCAAAGTGTTATCTATAGACCCTAAAGGAGACAGAACAAATTGGGACAAAGATTTAGGGCTAGGGAAGTATTGTAAAGTAATTACTTTAACTGAAAAACAACAGGATAGGGGAAAACTTGATCCATTTGTAATATACAAAAATGACTTGGAAGCTGCAGGCAGTGCAGCAGTATCTGTAATGAGTATGGTAAGACAAGAAATGAACGATGACGATTTAACTCAAATTATGGGAGCTGTTGAATATGCTAAAAATCAGAGTAAACCATGTCTTAGTCATACCATTAAACACTTTAAACTTATGTATGAAAAAGAAGAAGATCCTAATTATAAAGCTAGATTCAGAAATCTAGGAGAATTTTATGAAGGACTAAAAAATTTGACATTTGGTAACCTTTTGTTTGGAACTGGGGATGAAGAAACATTTGATTTAGAAACTAGATTAACAGTAGTTCAAATTCAAAACTTAACTCTTCCTGATAAGAATAAGGAAATAAAAAACTATAATTTAAGCGAGAGACTTTCAAGTGCTTTAATCTATGAAATAGGACAGTTCGCAGTTAAGTTAGTACATTCAGACCGAAGTATATATAAATTAGTACAATTAGATGAATGTTGGGTTATAACAGGAACTGAACAAGGAAAAGAGCTCATTGGCAAACTCTCAAGAGAAGGAAGAGCTATGAAAGCAGGGCTTCAACTTATAAGCCAAAACACAAAAGATCTGGATGATGAAGGAATAACAGATCACTTAGCACTTAAATTTATATATAAATCAGAAAACAAGCAAGAAATATTAAATATGCTCGAACTTTTAAGACTTCCACCTACAGAGGAAAATATAGACTTAATAATGAACCTAGAACATGCTAAAGGGGAGTGTCTTTTCCAAGATTTAGATGGAAGAATAGGAAAAATGCAACATGACATAATGTATAAATTCTTAGATGAAGCATTTGATACGACACCTCCATCAGAAAAAATAGAATCAGAAGAAGCAATATAGGAGAGGTATAGATGAAAAAACTTTTTATATTTTTAACAATCTTATATATTCTTTTTTCTTCTGCATCATTTGCCTATGCTTCATATGATATACAGGAAGATCCAGTAGATGGTGTGTTCAGCAGTTTGAAAAAATATTATTCAGATCTAGATAGTCTAGAAAATAGTATAACAAAGTATAAAAGCAGCAACTATTATTTAGATATAAAAGAGTACTCAACTTTATTTGATCCAATTAAAAAATTAATATCTAATGTAAATTCCATAAACAATCTACTTTTTGCATTGCAAAAAATGATTTGTAAAATAACAATATTTATAATGCTTTTTGCCTATAAAGCAGATTTATATGATATGTTTGGAAACTATATAGATATGATAATAGAAGCTCTAAAAATTGCCACATTTGATAAAGTAATGCTTACAATAGTTGCTTTGATAGGACTTTATAGTATAATAGCAACTGTTGTAGCAGATAGAAAAGCTACAGTATTAAACAATGCAATAAAAACTATAGTCATATTGACATGTGCATTTATATTTATGAACAATCCAACTAAGTATTTAACGGAAATAAATGATTTTTCAGTGGAAGTTTCAGATGATATATTTAAAGCTACTTATGGAAGATATAAACGTTTTGATTCTAAATCTAATGATGCCTTAGTCTCAGCAGGTGGAATGATTTGGGATGTGATGGTTCATAAGCCATGGCAAGCATTAGTTTTAGGTGGTACCTCAAATGAAAAACTCACAAGAAATATTTTACAAAACAATCCATATGATGATGACAGAGTAGATGAAATCAATGATCTATCTGAAGATAATTCTCTTTTAAGATTAGAAGGAATTTTTACAAGATTTGGAACTCTAATACTTTTTTTGATATTCAGTATGGTTTTGTCCATTATTATAATTATTTTAAGTGCCCTGTCTATAGTAGCACAAGTTATGGTCACTATATTTTCTCTCTTAGCTCCATTTATATTTACAATAGCTCTAATCCCTAGATTTAGTAATGTTCTAGGAGGATGGGCCATAAAAATGGCAGGATATTCATTTATAAAGATATTTGTATCTTTATTTTTATCCTTACTTTTAGTAATAAATGCAGTAATATTCACAAATATAGATTCGAATGGACTAATTGTGACTCTTATTTTGATGGCCGTAGTTACATTTTCAGTTTATCACTCAAGGGAAAAGATAGCAGCAATTATAAAAGCAGTACCTAAGGGAGAAAGGAACATAAGAAGAGAGATTAAATCTCCATCAAAGGCCAAAGAAAGAATTAAAGATTACCAAAGCATAGTTTCAGGATATACAAAAGATAAAGCTAAGAAGGTTAGCAAGGGAGTAAATACAACAGCTAGAAAAACTTTAGTAAAAACAAAGGGGGCAGCAGGGGATTTTTATAGCAGGAAGAAACAACAAAGATATAAAGAAATGGCTAATGAATATTTAAATAGAAAATATAATGAACAAAAGCGAAAATCTGAATTTAAAGCTCATAGACTAGGAAGGGATAAGGTAAACTATACTGATTTTGTAAAGGAAGCAGATACTAGAGAAAAACTAGGAAAAAAGAAATTTACAGAATCACAAATTAATCAAGCAACAAAAATAATAAGAAAGTTAGAATTAGAAGGAGAAGATCCTCAAAAATTTGTAAAAGGAGAAGAAGAAAATATAATAAAAAGTGTAAAGCCTTTTGAAAATAAACTTAATGTTAAAAGCCATATAAGTACATTAAGCAATAAAGATATACAAAACAGGATAGACAAATTAAATGATGGTATAAATAAGAAACAAGAAGTTGTTAAAAATAGTCATTTAGCACAAGATAATAAAGACAAAGAAATTGAAGAGATATATAAATTGTGGCAGAAAAAATTCGAACTTCAAAATAATATGGTTGATAGAAATATAAATAAAAATGATAAAAAGTATTCTAGATATAAAGAGTATGATGAGCTTAAAGAAGTTAGAAAACAGATCAATAGTCATATTAAAGATATGTCTAAAATATTCAATGAGGATTTCAAAGGAAATAAGAATAAAGCATTTAACAAAGAATTAGATACACAAATCAAGTTAAAAGGGAAGCAAGATAAATTAATAGATACCCTTAAAAACAAAGATGAATTTGCAAGTATAAGAAATAGAGCGTCATATATAGAAGAAAAGATTTTAAATGAATTTGGGAGAGATAAAATACAAGATAATAACATGTTATTGAATGATAAAGAAGATTATATTAAGGAGTTAGATAAACTTAAAGACATTTATGAAAGTGAAAATATGAAGATAAAGGAATTAAAGGATAAGGGAATAGATGTCAACTCCTTAAATGGTTCATTAACACAAAAATTTAAATTAGATACAAAAGAAACTGAAGAATTACTTTTAAATAGAACTAAAGAATTAGCAAACGAACCAAAAGATTTTAAGAAAGAATTTCATCAAGATGTTAAAAATCAAGATAAAGAAGAAAGAAAAATGAATAACAATCAGAGTTATAATCAACAGTTAAAACATAAAAACAATAATGACCATAATAAGGAGAAAATAGTTAAAGAGCCTATAAAGATAGAGCAGAAGTTGGATGTAAATAGATTAGCACAAAGAGATGAAGAAACGGTGTTTGTCAAGTAAGTTGTCATAGAACTTTTTTCTTAAGCTTCTCGTTTTTGTATAAATCATCGGTTGGATTAAGGCTTACTATTTCAAC
>NZ_JHVL01000066.1 GCF_000620125.1 Clostridiisalibacter paucivorans DSM 22131
CCAAATCCTCATACTTTCTTTCTATACACTATCAATAATTTTGCTGTAATACTCAAAATTATTTTGTTCCAAATCCTCATACTTTCTTTCTATACCCGTAGAAGTCAGTTGTTTAGCCATTTGTCTTTTTATGGAATATTGTTTTTTTTGCTCTTTTTTTTGCTATATTATTACGAAACCTTTATTTTTCCATGTTTGTAGAGGGTTTGGGCTTGTCGTCGACCTACAGGGGTTTTTGCACTACTATAGGTCGACGACATTTTGAGGATTTGTGGGATACAATCCCAGGTGTGGTCAAGTCCACTTGTCGAGTGTTGGCCCGCTTAGTATTCAAGTCTGATAGCTACTTCTCGACTATAGGCGTCCGAACAAGCCCAATATTTTTATTTATTTTTTCAATTCTTCTTCTATTATTTTTTCTATGTTTTGAGTGCTTATATTTTTAGCGGCGTTATAGTCGGCGTTTGCCGAAAATCCACATTTTGTGCATCTGAATCTCTGTTGGTCTTGTCTGTTTTCTCTGGATATATTTCCACATCGGGAACACCGCTGACTAGTGTATCTAGGGTCTATATATGCTACCTTGATGCCCTTTTCTTGTGCCTTGTACTGGATTTTTTGTTGTAGGTCATAGTAGCTCCAGTTTTTGAGAAATGTTGAATCCTCACTGATACCATCTAGTTTTTCTAGCTGAATAGTCTCAACATCATGTTTCTGAGCTATATCTACCACAAATTTGCTATATTTGTGGTTTGTTGTGTTTCGAAAATTTTTTATTTTTTCCCTGGCAAATTCTATAGGTGCTATGCGGGTCCGAATACCGTGTCCTCTTCTTCCATCTCCGCAATATTTCCCCTGGTCTAGCAATTGATTTTTTCGTTTCTCTATATTTCTACGAAAATGTTCTATCTCTCCACCATCTATTCTATATCGGTGGTGCGAATCATTCAACGCCATATACAGAGGATAGACTATCCCTAGGTCTATGCCCAGAATTCTGCCCGTTTCTTTTGTTTTTTTTGGTTCAAATCTATATGCTACCAATAAATACCATTTTTCTTTTCGTCTATCTTTGACTATCTGACCATATCCCTGACTATATTCTCCAGAAACTATTCTATCCAAAATAGTTTCTGTGGAATTGTCTTTCACCACCAAAGAGATCCGATATCTTGTTTTGTCGTTTGTTTCTTCCTTTGCATATTTTTTTGATACCAGACTACAATCCACAACCAAGCCATTCTCAGTTCTAGATATGGTGTAGCTCTGATTGGCTATATATATCGGTGCCTGGAGTCTATAGCTAGGGATGGATTTTCTCAGGCTCATGACATCCTTTTGGTCAGAAGACCATCTGCTAGTAGCCATACCCACAGTCTGGGAGATATTGCCCCGATTAAATATGGGAAATATCTCAGCAGCCTGTCGATATATATGGTTCCTATGGCTATACCCATATATATCCTTTGCTCTAGGATATTTGCCATATTTTTCTCTATATTCGTTTCTATATATCATCCATTGGTAGCACTGCTGTATTGAAAAATTCAACATCTTGCTTGAATTGTATCTCAAATCTGCCAGTATTTTTCTGACAGTATTCCAGTTTGAATCTATTGGGGTTCCTAGTTTGATTTTCACACTTTTGGTCATCATATCATATACCACCTTTTTTCAAGGTTTCTTCCATGTGGAAAAGGCTGTATCCCAGTAATACTCCCGATTTGAAGCTGTGTTCTGTGGTCATAGCAGCTCTATCGTCCTCTGAGTCTATATATGCCTTCAGTAGTGCATTCAGCTTTTCCCGTAGATTTTCATCGGATATATCTTCTATAGTGTTCTCTAGTATAGTGTAGTTACTTTTGCTTTTTTCTAGCATATCTACATATTCTTTTTTTCTCTCTAGCCTTTTTAGCATAGAGGTTTCAAAATTTTCAGCTATTTCTAAAATAAACATGCAAATCTCTCCTTTTTTTGAAAATGGAGAAATAAAAAAGTACGCATGCAGGGCTCCTACACACGTACGATATATTCTAGATTTGTCCACATTGACTATATTCAAAAAAAATAGTATAATTCATATAGTCGTCGTGGGGGCTATATGCCCTTCGTGTAGGTGGGTGTTCACCTGCATGAGCCTGGAGATGCGCCAACATCTTCAAGCCATGGCGATTTTTACTTTTCTATTTCTGATTTGCATTTAGTATAGCACTTTTTTTGAAAAATGGCAAATATTTTTTTAATTGGGAATTATATTATATTCATATATTTTTTCTTAGCTTTATTTCTCAAATTTTTAGGAAGTTTTTCTAAAAATTTCTCTGATTCATCCCTTGAATAGTGTTCACTGATCAATTCTACTACTCTATCCAACAATTCTTCTTTTCTCAATTCTCTATCCCATAGCACCAATTTATTTTCTTTTGATTCTTCTTCAATTTTTAATAATTTTCTATCTTTTTGGCTATATACATATATCATCTTGACAGAACTACTATCTTCATCCGAAAACATGAACTCTCCTATTACAAAATCATCTTTTTTATGAAATTTAATTTTTTCATAACTAGTGTCAAATATGCTATTAGCCATATCAGATGGTTGTACTCCATCTGTAAGCATTATGTTTATCAATTTTTCTAAATTATCCTTTACAATTTTACTAATCACTTATATCATCCTTTCTAATTCCTCTACTATTTGAGTCATATATCTTTGGGAATTTAATAATTGTTGCGGTTCTCTTTCATTTACAGTTCCATATCTTCTTCTGACTCGACTATTTATATACCAAACAAGTATGCCATCATTATTAGTTTTCCTAGTTAGTCTTGGAAGTATTCTCTTAAATTTGAAATATAATGAATTACTTTTAGGGTCTATGCCTTTCTTTTCCAAGATAAGTTGTGCCGCTTCATTTGCATCTTTTACTAAAGACTCTCTTATCTTCTTTCTTGCTAATTCAGGTCTTTTCTCAATCAGTAATTCATCTATTTTTTCTTTTTCTTCTCCATAGGCTTTTCTTTTAAGAATTGCTTTTATATCTTCTATATCTTTGTCATTTAAGCCATTTTCTAATAATCCTGAGGATTTCAATTTTTCATCAACTTCTAATTCTATCTTATTTCTTGCATCTTCAAACATTTGGTTGAAATCTATATCATTGAGATATGACTCTGTACTCCCTAAATAATATTCGTCTGCTTCTACATCTCCGTATATTGTATTTCTTTCTTCATATTCCCTTTCACTAAAAGTATAATCCCTTATGATTTTAACTTTTTTACTCCTTTCAATCTCTTTCCGAAAAAATTCCCACATTTTATCTAGTCCAGTATCTTCATGATAAATTACAAAAGCATTATTGTCTATAGCAAAATCTGTAATCTCTTTTTCTGGTATAACCCTTAAGACTCTTCCTACTACTTGTGCAAAAGCGTTTTTACTTCTATACGGTCTAAATATTGCTAATATAGAAAGATATTTATGATCATATCCTTCCATTAACATATTTACAGACACTACAACATCACACTCATGTCGTTCTACTTTAAGCATATTTTCATCTAGTTGTTTCTTCTCTAATTTACTATGGACTATAGTTACTTTTTTCCCTTTAGATCTATACCATCTAGCAATATCCTCTGCATGTTTTATACTACATGCAACTGCTAATATTTTATGATTTACATCAGGTGATAATCTCCTTAAGTCATCTAGCTTAACTATACTCTCTTGTATTACTTCGTTAGAGCATTCTTCAGATAATGCTACACTTTTTTCTAGCCATTCTTTGTCTTTAATTTTTATTATTTCATCTTTAGAATATTTTTTATCATCACCTTGAATAGTAAAATACATTTGTGAATTTTTCACTGTTACTTTTCTCAACCATTTTACATATTTTGAAGCCATTACCTCTGACAAGCTAGTTTTATGTATTTCCTCCCCAGGAATTTCTCTTCCGTCACCTCTATATGGTGTGCCTGTTAAATGAAGTTTTTTAGCATCTTTAAAATATTTCAATGCGTCTTGCCATGTATCTGCGATAGAATGGTGTGCCTCATCAACTATTATTAAATCAAAAAAGTCTGGTTCAACTGCTTTTAATAATGAATTTTCACTATTCTTATATAGCTTATGCACATTAGCTATTACAAAATGAGAATTTTCCAAGCTACTTTTTAACATATCAGGCTCATATTCTACTACAACAGGCAAATCTTGTGGATCAAATAACACATCATATTCAAGCCAAAAATTATCTTCTAATGGATGTAATGTTTTTATAACACTCTTTTTAGTTACTAGACCTGGTGTTATAACTAAAACTCTTTTATCACAAACTCCATATGGTGCAATTGATATTAAACCACTTTTACCAGTTCCTGTAGGCAAAACTACTAAAGCCTCTCCTTTGTCATTTTCTTCAAAATATTCTTTGATTTTAATATAAGACTGTACCTGTGGATCTCTTAATTTCTTATTTCCCTCAATATAAGGTACTGTTTCTTTGAAATAGGACATAATACTCCCTCCTTACCTAAAAATTTCTATTCCAAGAGAGAGATTCCTTTATTTTAAAATCGCATATTTCGACATTTTTATTTATCCTTTCTTAAAGAAATTCGACTTCCCGATAGATTATCTATAAATATATTTTTTCTCATGAACACACCTTTTTTTCCCACTCTATACACTACGACAAACATTGGCTCATTGATTGTGTATTCTTTGCCTGATATGGGGTGTTCAAAGGTATATGGTACTTCGTTGATTGGCTCTGCATATATTGTGTTTTTCTCTACTTTTTCATGTGATATATGAAATTGTTTCTGCATCATTTCTCTATAGGTATTCTTTGATTTGTCTTCGTCTATTTTGACTATGCCATTTGCATAGTCTTGATCTCGTACTATTTCCATAGATGCAGCCTTTGCACAGAAATCTATCCCCCCTTGGTAGTTCTGCTTGATGTATATTGATTTTCCTATGTCAAAGACTAGCACCATCAATGCCATGAGTAAAGCAACTTTCAACATTGATTGTAGTGTTGTAGTCATCCTCATCTCTCCTATCTAATCAAAATATTCTTCTGACTTTGCTACTCTTGAGTAGCTATAGACTATTTGATTGTCTCCTGGTAGTAGAAAGTCAAATATTTTTGATATATATGCCACCCTATTTGTTTCTATTGACAGTGAAATATATTCATCACTATCCTTTGATACCCCTGTATCTAGAGCTTCAGTGGGGGATATCTCTATATTTAGTTTATTTTTGTCAAATCCCATTTTGTCCAGCTTTTCTATGAGTTTTTCAATTTGTTCTGTGGTAAATCTGCCATCTACAGATGCTTGATGTAGGTATTCATCACCTACATGGGTCAGCAGGGACTGGTTGAAAAAAAACGCCCCTGCTGTAAAAATCAGTGAAAATATAATCAGCCAAACTGGCATCCACCTAAGCTTCTCTAGTGTCTCCATATATGCTCACTCCCATTTTTGCCAAATGATGATCTATCTTCTGAATTGAAGATGCATCCGCAGGATCTTCAAAGTCTAGACTATCTATCTCTCTTTGTTGATCTTTCGCCTTGCTATATATAGGCTCTATGATCACATTTGCTACCGCCACTAACAAAACTAACACCAATGCTATCCATCCTAATTTTTCAACCGTATCCATATATTATCTCTCCTTTTTTTATTAAAAATTTTCTCTAAAAATAATCAACCACGGTAAAATCAATAAATACAATGCCACCATAATCACAGGAAATCTTGTCAGGAGTATTTTCCTGTTTTTGCTCCTATTTTTTTCCTTGACCATCAGTTTGTATAGCTCATTTCTCAATCTTCTACTCATATCTAGTACAGAGAAGGTAGTCTTTCTATTTGTGTCTATGCCTTGTTTGAGTATGTTGATGAAATCTGAAAATGGTTTGTAATCTGCTTCCCTTTGCATCACCTCCATAGCCTTTCTTCCATTTTTTTGGTAATTGTTTATGCAACTTGCCAAATACGGCCGAAATACATTTGATTTTGATTTCAGCCTAATCAACAGTTGGTACATATTCATATCATCTTTTTTCAAAAATAATAAAGTGAGGATCTCTAGTTTGTTTAGTTCTTTTTCCATCAGTTCTTCAGTCCTACCTATCCTAAATCTTAGGACCATATTTGGAAAAAGCACACTAGAAAATGACAATAGAATTATCATCAGAATTTCAAATTTACCAATTTTATTTTCGTTTAAAAAAAGAAGGTTTTGATACACCTTCTCTGCATAGTTGATAGTATTTTCTCTATCGAGCTCACTTTCTTTGATTAGATTATATATTTGTTTTTGAAGTTTTTCGTATTCACCCCCTTCAATCAACTTCTCATAGTCTATTTTTTCATAGGCTTCTTTGGTTAGTTTGTTCAGAAATATGTCATCATTTTTTTCTTTGTTTTGAAAACTTATCACATCTATGTTTATTGATTTTTTGTTTAGAATTTCATTAGTTTTGAATCTATAGTTTGTATAGAAGGCTGTTGTTACCAACACTGAAACCAACACAAAAACTGCTATTCTAACTAATTGGAATCCTTCTACTGATAGATTTATCCTTGCTTTTTTCAGTTCTTTTTCCTTTTTTCTATATATTTCTTTTTTCGGTGTTAGTATCCTTAGAATTCTTGATTTTTTTACGTTTCCTATTTTTTTTCTGATTTTCTCTCTTTTTGAATCTATCCTTTTTGCTATATCTATCAAAATCAGAAAAATTGCCAATAATAACGCATATTTCAACCTTTGTCACCACCCTTCTAATTCTTTTCAATATAGAATGTTGCCAATAGTGACAATGCAATAGTCACAATGCCTATACTAATAGAGGCTATACCTATATATCTTTCAAAGTAGATGTTAACTGCCTCAGATTTAAATAAAACTAGATTAAAAAGAACTGCAAATACTGCAAACACTGCTACTATTATATTTATGGCTTTTGTGCCATTTATTTCAGTTTTTCTATGTGTTTCCAATGCTTGGTCTTCTGCCATCAGCAGGGAAAATTCGTTCAGCTCATCTCCTATATCTTCGGCTATGGTGTGGTTTAGTATCAAAAGTTCTCCAAACATTTCAGCCCAAATATAGTCTACTCTTTTACAAAAGTTTGCTATGGCTTTTGTGATATTGCTCTGGTTTGCTATCATCGTGGATAGCCTTCTGAACTCATATCTGATGGGATTTTGTAGTTCTAGATATGTGTTTTGCAGAGCCCTTTCTTTATTTTTTTCGGATGTATATTTGGTGATGAATATATTTACTGCTTCGGGAAATTGTTCCCGAAGCCTAGATAGTTTCATGTTCAATAGAAAAAATAACAATGCATAGGGTGATATCATTGTGACTATTGCCACAGGTATAACTAGATACCATATCCCCATCATTTTGAATTCTACTATTATAGACAATAAAGTGAAAATTGATATATATATTATTGTTTTTATTGCCTTTATTTTATTTTGATTTTCTGTGTTTGAGTTAATTACTCCATATTTTAGTTGGAGTTTTGTTTTGATTTTATCTAGTGGTTTTATTTTTTTTATTATCTCATCTATTTTTTTATAGAATTTCTTTGATTTTTCAAATATATCTCCCCTTATTTTTTGCCTTTCTTTTATTGATTTTATCACGGTTACAAAGAAAATTAATATTGATATTGTTATTAAAAATACCCCTAAAATTTTCAATTGGTATCACCCATCATTTTTAAGTATTTTTTTTCTTCTTCTGTCAGATTGTAGTATTCCATTCTCATCAGTAGATCTTCTCCTTCTATCCCTCCTACCCTTTGATGAATCTCTGTTTTGGGATTCCATGAAAAGAGTATATTTCTCTTATATGTCCTTGTTTCTATATCTACTACTATCTCTGATATATCGTCTACTATCCTCCTGCCATCTTCTAGCTGTCTGATTCTATATGTGATATTGAATGCCCTTGCGAACCTATACAACAGAAAATTGATATCTACAGGTATTCCCCCCTCCAGGTACATTTCTGCAAATTCTTCTGGAACTGATTGAGGATCTAGTACATGGCCAGTGAGAAAAGTGCAACCTATTCCTCTTCTTGATGCCTTTGCTGACTCTTTGACTTCGGCTCCCCTTGCCTCTTCTAGTATGATCACGTCTCTATTTGCCCGAAGCATCCATTTGAATTCTTCCAGAAGTCCATATTTTGGTGTTTCCTGCATACTGACTATATTTCTATCAGGATATATCTCTTGAAGTTTTGCTTCAAAGTCAGATGCTAGAGTTCCAATTTTGAGGTTTTCATTCAAAAGTCCCACCAGGTATTTTAGAAATGTGGTTTTCCCTCTGTTTATGCCGCCTATAATTACTATGGAAGGCAGGATTTTGAATAAAATTTTTGTAAATTTTATAATCTCTTTGTTTATTCCTCCGTTTTTCAGATATGATTCTTCGGTGGGGGAAAAAGAATTAAATAATTTGATAAAAAGATAATTTCTATATCCTGCTGGTTTTAGTGCTGCGGTCACTCTGGCTCCTGACAAAAGTTTACTTTCTACTAATGGATTTTCCCGATTTATATCGGGCTTGTTATCGTGTTGTATCGCCCGTTTGATTATTATTTCAAACTCTTCTTCGCTATCAAATTGTATATCTAGCTTTTTCCAGGTTCCATCACTTTTTTCTACTTCTATCCAATCATAGTCTATACATTCTATGTTGTTATATTTTTTTTCTCTATTTTCTACTAAATCATGTATAATTGATAGTCCATATTCTTTTTTGAATATTTCATATGCCAGATGGTCCACATCTTTTGCTCTATATCTTTTCAATATAGCTTTGATTTTGTCTATGACATATTCTTGAGCCTCTTGGTTGCCACTACAACATTGTAGTATCATTCTTGAATGTTTTTCATCTTCTTCTGGACTGTCAAACTGATATTCATTCATATGATCTCTTACTTTTTCTATCCATCTATTCATCTATCATCATTCCTCCTTGAATCATTACTTTATTTTTTTTGGTTGCCTTTTCTTTTTGTATTTGATTGCCATGTTTTCTTAGATATATTCTTCCTTTTTTTTGTGCTATGTCTATGGCTGATTCTTCTTGATTTGTTAGTTTGAATAGTGCTGTTATTGGCTTGAATGCTTTTTCTTTTGTATCTACGAATGATACATTATTTGTGTCAAAAATTTGAACTATCCTAATTTGTCCCACTACTAATTCTGGTGGTTTGATGGATATTTCTCCATTGGGCATTTCTTTTCTAGGGTATGAAACCATCACATCTACTACATCTCCTGGCTGTGCATCGCCTCCAATCATGTCTGTGAAATCATTGAATTTGATTCCAAGTAGTCTTTCGTCTTCTTGAAACCACTTGTCCTTTTCCATCAATTCAT
Organism: Clostridiisalibacter paucivorans DSM 22131; assembly: GCF_000620125.1. NCBI lineage: Bacteria > Bacillati > Bacillota > Tissierellia > Tissierellales > Thermohalobacteraceae > Clostridiisalibacter > Clostridiisalibacter paucivorans. The sequence goes on from NZ_JHVL01000066.1 coordinate 9,437, forward strand.
TTTTCAAGATTGCCCTATCTTCTACTATGTCTGTGATTGCTACTTTTCCTATGGCTTCTGACATATCTCCTATAGCTTTGGGATGTCTATCTGGTACATATATCTCAACTTCCTCTAGGTCTTTTCCTTGAATTATTTCTCCTCTTTTTATATCATTTTGGGATTTCACCACTATAATTTTTTCAGGGATTACTAATTTTTCTATTTTGGTTTGATAGTATGTTATTAGCCCTCCTATCACTAGGATAGAGAGGGCTAATAACATGAGCTTTGATACTTTTTCATTTATTTTTTTTATTATTTCCATTTATTTATCTTCCTCCTCCTCTTCAAGGGTTATTTTATTCTTTTCTAGAAATTTCAATATGCCATAGGGGTTTATATATGCTATTTCTTTTTCTCCTGGAAACTCTACTCCTATCTGTATATGAAGGTGGGTAGCAAATTTTCCTGTAGTCCCCTCGGGTCCATATCCACTGTCACCCATATATCCTATGATATCTCCTGCTTTGATTCTATCTCCCCTGTCTATCCCTCTTTCGTATTCTTCCATATGGGCATAGTACCAATATCTATTGTTTGAATCTCTGATGCCTATTCTCCATCCTCCTAGCCTTTCCCATCCTATCCTTTCTACTATCCCCGATGTAACTGCTACCAATGGAGTACCTCGTTTTGCCATGATGTCGTTTCCTTTGTGATGTCTATCTCCTCCAAAGGTTCGTCCTGCTCCAAAGTCATCATTGTGGATATAGTCATATCCTCTTGGGATAGGATAGTATCCATGATATTCTATTATTTCTTTGCCTTCTTCGTCCTCTTCTATTTCTGCTAAATCGTCATATATCATGTAGTAGTATTTTTTGATATCTTTGTATGTTTTGTATTTTGTCTTTCCTAGGACCTCTTCTCTTCCTAATTTCTCATATAGTTCTGCAAAATCCACCATTTCTGATGAACTGAACTCATCAAATTGAAAATCTATGGATACCAGGTATGAAGTCAGATGTTTTATCCAGTTTCCACCAAATTTCTTTTCGCATCTTAGTGCTGCATCTATCATATCTTCTTTGGCTGTATGTATGATTAGTACATCTTGCTCTGTTGAATCATCACCACCAGATATTACTAAAAACATCATAGGTATTAATATTATAAGTATAAAAAATAGGCTACTTACAATAATAGCCCATTTATACTTAGCTAAAAGATTTTTGAAAATCTTTTTTTTTTCTTTTTATATTTTTCCTCTGAATTTTTTATTATACTCCTAATATCTTCGATAATACCCCCCCTTTCTTCTCAAATTTCTCTATTCCATAGCAAAATCTAGATAAATCGTAAAAACTTTCTATCATTTCTTCACTGCATCCCTTTAATGCCACAGCTGGTTTTCCGTATCTAATATTTTTTATAGCTATCTCTGTATCTTGTGGGATTGTTGTTATCCCTGCAAATTTATGGTTGAAATATTTTTCTATTTTCTTTGGTGTAAATTCTTTGTTTTCTAAATATTTGTTTATTACCAATACTATTTTTTTTAAAGGTATATTCATACTTTCCATTTTCTTTAATACTATTTTATTTTCTTCCATAGATTTATAATCTAAGTCTTGTACTAAAAGAATAGTATCTGCTAAATTTAATACATTTTTGGTTATTTCATCATCTAGATTTTTATTTGTATCGATAAAGACTACCTCATTTTCACTTCTAAGGTAGTCTATAATAGCCATAAATTTTCCTTTATCTCTTTTTATAAATATTTTTTCAAAACCTTCATTATATTTTTTGTTAGTTAATATCCTAAGATTATCATTCAGTAATCTATACTGTAAATCATCTAAATAACTTAAATTTTGATTTTCAATAAGTTCTTTTATTGCATTTTGTTTTGTTTCATCAGGATTGTAAAAATAATATGATAATGCTCTGTTTTCTAAGTCACCATCTATTAACGCCGTTTTTATACGTTGTCCAGCAACAGTATATGCTAAATTGCTTGATACAAAGCTCTTTCCAGTTGTACCAGCTGAATAAATTGCTATAACTCTTTTAAAGCCCTTAGTTACTTTATTTATATATTCCCTCTTCTCTGACTCTTGTTCATATCTTTGAAAATCAAATTCACTACTTGGGTTTTTTATTTCTTTTATAAGTTCAGCTTCTATATCATCATATATGATTATACTGTATATTCCTAAATTTACTAATTTTTGAAAAAATCTCTTGTTGTATTTATCTACAAGAATTAAAATGTCTAGTAATGGTCTGTTTTTTCGTATTTCTCTAACTTTTTTTAACAAATTCTCTCCCTGAGGATTAGAATCTAAATCCTTAGAAATTATTATTAGATCTGGTTCATCTAAATCTACATAATCTAAAAGCATATCTAAATTTTCAGCCTTGCTTACTATTTGAAGTCCCTTTTCTTTTTGAATAATATTTTTAATGTATTTAGAAATGCTTCCATCTATAATTCTCATTTGAATCACCTCTTAAATCTTGACCCTTACTTACTTATTTATTCACTTTTATGATTATTTTTCAATCTTGTAATAAGTAAGCCTTTAGGATTTCGAACATCTTGATTCTTCATGCCTTGCATTTCGAATTTTACATTTTCTGCACCATATTTTTTTATTAAATTTTCAAAGAATATTTGATTGTTTTTCTCTCCATATTCCTTATTAAATCTATTATCCAATTCTCTAGCATTTTGTATTACTACATTATGATTAACATTTTGAATTATGTTTGAATTAATTGTATCTTGTTTATTTCCTTCAATATTCTTCGAGATTTCTTCTCCTAGTCTTTCAATATGTTCATTTTCATGTAAAAGTTCTGAGTCTCTGTTATTTAATTTTTGACTATTATTTTGTTTGTTAATTTCTTCAAGTATTTCCCCCCTGTGTTAGAATAGTTGTCATATAGATGTTATAATAATTGTGAGTAAAGAAAGGATGACAATCTATATGAAAAATAAGAGCTATAATAA
>NZ_JHVL01000067.1 GCF_000620125.1 Clostridiisalibacter paucivorans DSM 22131
ACTTTGTTTTTAGATTCTTTTGTGTGTGACCATTTCTTCGGTTATTAGTTCTTTTGTTTTTCTTATCTCCTTTGTCATATCCTAGTTCTATATCTAACTCAGCCTCAAGCATTTCCTGTAGAGCATCCTTAAACATTTCTTTAAGGAATGAATGGAGATCATCTGATGTTTTTAAATTTCCCCCTTTAATCATATCTCTTAAAACTTCTTTTGGTAATGTACTCATAACAAAACTCCTTTCTGGTTTAATTATTATTCTAATTATTGCCAGAAAGGAGTAATTTTTTTCACAAAAGCACACATTTTTTTACATTACCGTAGTTCGTAGCTAATAGATACGAACTACTAACTTTTTTTATTTGCTATATAATTCTATTATCTTTAATATGACCTTCACTGATTTTTCCATCGATTGAATAGGAATATATTCATATCTACCGTGGAAATTATGTCCTCCTGTAAATAGATTCGGACAAGGAAGTCCCATAAAGGAAAGTCGTGCTCCATCTGTACCACCTCGAATAGGTCTAATAAGTGGTACTACAGAGGATTCCTCCATGGCCTTCTTAGCTATATCTACTATATGTATTACAGGAAGAATTTTTTCTTTCATATTAAAGTATTGATCCTTTAAATCTAATGAAACTACATTATCGCCATATTTATAGTTCATATAATCTACGGCTTTAGAAATTAACTCTTTTTTATTTTTAAACTTTTCTTTGTCATGATCCCTTATTATATAAGACATTTTGGTATTTTCCACTGAACCATTAAAGGCCATTAGATGAAAGAAACCTTCATAGCCTTCTGTATGGGATGGTTTTTGTTCTACTGGGAGCAATGAATTTAATTCCATGCCTATAATTATAGAATTTATCATCTTGTTTTTTGATGATCCAGGATGAACATTTCGACCTGATATCTCTATTTCAGCTCCAGCAGCATTGAAATTTTCATATTCTAATTCCCCTATTTCACCACCGTCTACTGTATAAGCAAAATCAGCATTAAATTTTTTTACATCAAAATGATCTGCACCACTGCCTATTTCTTCATCGGGAGTAAATCCTATCTTTATATTTCCATGTCTTATATCAGGATTTTTTAAAAGGTATTCAATAGCCGATATGATTTCAGCAACTCCAGCTTTATCGTCGGCTCCTAATAATGTGTTTCCATCAGTAGTTATTATATCATTGTCTATATATTTTTTTAGTTCTGGGAATTCTTTAGGAGATAATACTATGTTTTTTTCATCATTGAGTACTATATCTTTTCCATCATAATTCTCAATTATTTTTGGATTAACATTTTTTCCAGAAATATCTGGACTTGTATCCATATGGGCGATAAATCCTATTGTTGGGACATCTTTATCTATATTTGATGGTAATGTGGCCATAAGATATCCATTATTATCTAAAGATATATCCTTTAGACCTAGTGATTTTAATTCTTCTGCTAATATCTTAGCAAAGGCCAATTGGTTTGGAGTACTAGGTACAGATGCTGAACTTTCATTGGACTGAGTATCATATTTTACATATCGTAAAAATCTTTGAGCAACTTTAGACATCTAAAAACCTCCTCATTAAGTTTAATTTAATTTTTTCATTAAACTACTAACTATACTTATATAAATATTATATATATAATGAGTTCAAAATGAAACCTAATAGTATAGTAATTGAAAATATAAGTAATAACTTAACTTAAATATAACAATAGTTAACATGGAGTTAATTATTAAAAGATAATATAGATGTATAATTATAGATGTATTAAAGGATAATAACTAATTTCAGATAGATTTTATACATTTTCTCCCCTAAAAAAGACTGGCACATTAGGCCAGTCTTTTATTTGTTTAAAAACCAGATAGAAAAATTCAATAGCGATGCAAATGAGACCCATAAAATATATGGTATCATTAAGTAAGCTGAAAATTTGTCGAGATTATAGAATTTTAGTGTTGTAATAATTATAAAGACAAGTAAAATAATAATTTCTATAAATGCTATAAATGTTAAATTAAATCTAAAAAATAATATGGGCCAAAGGAAATTTAATATAAGTTGTAAGACATAAAAAAATAAAGCATTTTTAATTAGTATAGTGGAATTATCAGATTTTGCTATTCTGTAAGATGCTATCCCCATTAATATGTATAGTATAGTCCAAACTGGAGCAAATATCCAACCTGGAGGTGAAAAAAAGGGCTTTATAAGGGTTTGATAATAGTCAAATGAGTTTTTGGTTAAAATAGAACTTAAAAAACCTATAGACAGGGGAATTAGGATACTAATAATAAAGCATGAAATTTTTTTTATAGAACGAGTCACAAAAATCACCTCATTAAGAGTTAATTATATTATTTATACTATAATATAATATGTAAGCATATCACTATATATACCCAAATTAATGTTTGTTATAGAAAAATTTTACATTGAATATTATAGAAAAATATTTGCGTAATTTTCATTAATTGTGTATTATAGTATAGTTGAAAAATTTTTATAGAAAGTAGGCTAATTGATGAAAGAGAGAAAAGATATAATTAATGTAGCAGTAATAGCCCATGTTGATGCAGGAAAATCTACTTTAGTAGATGCACTTTTAAACCAGAGTGGTGTATTTAGAGAAAATGAGCAAGTGGTGGACTGTATTATGGATTCTAATGATTTGGAAAGAGAAAGGGGAATCACTATTTATTCCAAAAACTGTGCCATAGAGTATAATGGTATGAAGATAAATATAGTAGATACTCCAGGGCATGCTGATTTTTCATCTGAGGTTGAACGAATAATAAAAACTGTGGATACAGCTATTTTGTTGGTTGATTCCAGTGAAGGGCCGATGCCCCAGACTAGATTTGTATTACAAAAGGCATTACAAAGGGGATTAAAACCTATACTCCTTATAAATAAAATAGATAAAAAAGACCAAAGAGCAGAAGAAGTAGTAGATATGACATTCAATTTATTTATAGATTTGGGAGCTACAGATGAACAGTTAGATTTTCCCATACTTTATGGTGTAGCAAAAGAAGGAATAGTTAAGAAAGAAATGGAAGATGAGGGAAAAGACCTATCTCCATTGTTTGAATTATTAATGGATCATGTAGAAAAATATCCCAATAGGGATGAAGAACCAGTTCAATTGCAAATATCGGCATTGGATTACGATGAATATATAGGTAGATTAGGTATTGGTAGAGTGACAAGGGGAATAATAAGACCAAATGAAACAGTTGCCATATGTAAGAGAAATGGAGATGTAGTTAAAGGAAAACTGACAAAGATATTTGTTAATGAGGGATTAAATAGATTAGAAAAGAAAGAGGCATATAGTGGAGATATGGTTGTAGTTTCTGGTATCTCTGATATCTCTATTGGTGAAACTATATGTGATGTAGATAATGTAGAGCCTTTAGAAATGATAGATATAGAAGAGCCTACACTGTCCATGAACTTCCTTGTTAATAATTCTCCCTTTGCAGGACAAAGTGGTAAATTTGTTACTTCTAGACATATTAAGGACAGGTTAGAACGGGAACTTGAAACCAATGTAGGCCTTAGAGTAGAGGAATTAGAGGATGGATATAAGGTTTCTGGTAGAGGAGAGTTACATCTTTCTATACTTTTAGAAAATATGAGAAGGGAAGGATACGAGATTTCTGTTTCTAAACCTGAGGTATTACTTAATAAGATAGATGGTAAATTACATGAGCCATTTGAAAGGGTCATAGTGACATTGCCCGATGAGTACAGTGGTACAGTAATATCTAAATTGAATCTCAGAAAGGGTATTATGCAGAATATGAGTAGTGAAAATGGATATACTAAATTAGAATATTTGGCCCCCACTAGAGGGTTGTTGGGATATAGAAGTGAATTTATAAATGACACACGAGGTGAAGGTACGATAGTAAGGTCCTTTGATTGCTTTATGCCATATTGTGGAGATATACCAGGAAGGTCAAATGGAGTATTGGTATCCCAAGAAAGGGGTACAACTATGGCATATTCTCTATATAACTTAAGTGAAAGAGCTACTATGTTTGTAGGCCCAGCAGTAGAGGTCTATGAAGGTATGATTATTGGGATGAATAGTCGAAGAGATGATATGGTAGTAAATCCATGTAAAAATAAAAAACTTACTAATGTAAGGGCATCAGGTTCTGATGATGCAATAAAACTTTTACCTCCCAAGGTATTTACTTTGGAGGAGGCCCTTGAATTTATTGAAAATGATGAGCTTGTAGAAGTAACGCCTGATGATATAAGACTTAGAAAAAAGATATTAAATGCCAGTGATAGAATGAAAGCAAATAAAAAAATGAAATAGACTTAAAAAACACTGACTTAAAATTAGAGTCAGTGTTTTTTAAAAATGGAGGTTAAATATGCCTTATGTATATATAGTTCAGTGTAATGATGAGACATTATATACTGGATGGACTACAGATATAGAAAGAAGAATAAATGAACATAATAGAGGTATAGGCTCAAAGTATACCAGAGCTAGACTTCCCGTTGAGTTGAAACATTTGGAAAAGTATAAGACTAAAAAAGATGCAATGAAACGAGAGTGGCAAATTAAAAAGATGAGTAGAAAAGATAAATTGAATTTGATTGGAACAGAAAAATAAATTTTTGAAATTGTATGTAAATATAATTTATTATATAATTTAAACCATCAAGGAAATTGCATAATTAGTATATTAAATTGATTTAATTAAGTTATTGTGGGATTTTCTTATAGAATAAAAAGCGAATGGAGTGTTGAAATGAAGATACCAAGTTTGAAAATTGGAGATCTAACAGCATCTGTACCTATAGTGCAAGGTGGAATGGGTGTGGGAATATCCATGTCAAGATTAGCTGCAGCAGTGGCTAATTGTGGAGGTATAGGAGTTATATCAGGTGTAGAACCTGGATTTAATTTTGATGGGTATTATAAAGACAAGATAAAGACAAATCTGAAGGCATTGAGACATCATATAAGAAAGGCAAAGGAGTTAGCCCCAAAGAATATTATTGGAGTAAATATTATGACAGCAATAAATAACTTTGAAGATATGGTAAAGACAGCTGTGGAAGAAAAAATAGATATAATATTTTCTGGAGCAGGATTACCATTGAGTTTACCCAAATTTGTGAAGGATTCCAATACTAAAATAGCTCCAATAGTATCATCAGGAAGGGTAGCGAAGCTTATCTGTAAACAATGGGACAAAAAATATCAGTATCTACCCGATGCTATTGTATTAGAAGGCCCTAAAGCAGGAGGGCATTTAGGATTTAGTAATGAAGACTTAGAAACCGAAAATGAAAATAAAAGTTCTTTAACTGATATGGTGAAAGAAGTGTTGGAATCAATCAAGCCCTTTGAAAGAAAGTATAATAGAAAAATACCTGTTATTGCAGCGGGTGGTGTCCATGATGGTAGAGATATAGCAAGGTTGCTTTTAGCAGGAGCTTCAGGGGTGCAAATGGGCACACGTTTTGTAGCTACCCATGAATGCGATGCCAGTGAAGCGTTTAAAAAAGCATATATAGATGCAAAAAAAGATGATGTTGTGATTATAAAAAGCCCTGTAGGCATGCCTGGTAGGGCAATAAACAATGATTTTATTAGAAAGGTATATGAAAACTATGAGAATAAAGAAATAAAGTGTATAAGATGTCTAAAGGGGTGTAATCCCAAAAGCACACCATATTGCATTGCCGATGCTTTAATTAATGCACAAAAAGGCAATTTTGAAAAAGGATTTGCATTTGCAGGAGAAAATGTATACAGGATAAAAGAGATTACATCGGTAAAAGCTCTAATAGAAGGATTAATGAAGGAAATAGAGGAATATGAAGCATAAAAAATCCTTGTTAATATGTATAAAGTAATATATAATGGATTAGTCAATGAAAATTAATTTGATTTTAAAGCTGTGAATGGCTGGATGATCATTTGCAGTTTTTTTGTGCAGATATATATTTGTATAATATGTATAATTAATAAATTTATAATTTAGAGATATACTATAATTATAAATTTATAGAGTATAGTGTATTTTAGAAGTAAAAATAGAAAGGAAAGATATATGAAAACAGTTAAATTTCAAGAACTAGAAATAATGAATGAGTTAAAAAAAGCTATTGAGGATATGGGTTTTGAAGAGATGACACCAATACAAGCTAAGGCTATCCCAGAGGTACTTACAGGAAGGGATATTATAGGTCAAGCACAGACTGGTACGGGTAAAACGGCTTCATTTGCAATTCCTATAATAAATAAAGTTGATGTCAGCAATAGAAATTTACAGGCGTTAATATTGTGTCCTACAAGGGAGTTAGCTATACAGGTATCTGAGGAAGTAAGAAAGCTATGTAAATATACCCATGGTATTAAGACATTACCTATTTATGGAGGACAGCCTATAGACAGACAGATTAAGGCATTGAAAAAGGGAGTACAAGTAGTTATAGGTACACCAGGTAGAGTTATGGACCATATGAGAAGAAAAACATTGAAATTTAAAAATGTAAATATGGTAGTTTTAGACGAGGCTGATGAGATGTTAAATATGGGATTTAGGGAGGATATAGAGACTATACTTCAAGATATCCCCGAAGAAAGACAAACTTTACTTTTTTCTGCTACTATGCCTAAAGCAATATTAGAAATTGCTAAAACTTATCAAAAAAAGCCTAAGACAGTTAAGGTGGTACATAAGCAATTGACTGTACCTAATATAGAGCAATATTATTTAGATGTGAAAAAGAAAAATAAATTTGAAGTACTAACTAGATTAATTGATGTATATAACCCTAAATTGGCATTGATATTTTCCAATACAAAGAAGAAAGTAGATGAATTGGTTGGAGATCTTCAAGGAAGAGGATATTTGGCTGATGGTCTTCATGGAGATATGAAACAAAGGCAAAGAGACAGAGTAATGAATAATTTCAGGATAAATAATGTAGACATATTGGTAGCTACAGATGTTGCGGCTAGAGGAATAGATGTAGATGATGTAGAGATGGTAATAAATTTTGATGTACCTCAAGATGATGAATATTATGTACATCGTATAGGTAGAACAGGTAGAGCAGGTAGAACTGGGTTGGCATTTACATTGGTCTCAGGAAGAGAAATATATAAATTAAAGGATATACAAAGATATACTAAAACTAAAATAAGAAGACATGATACTCCCAGTGCCAATGATGTAGAGGAGGCCAAATCTCTTATACTTATAAAACAAATTAAAGATATTATTGAAAAGGAAAATTTAACTAAACAGGTGCATATAATAGATAAATTGATAGAAGATGATCATACATCTATAGATGTGGCAGCGGCTTTATTGAAGATGCTAATGGGTAAAGAAGAAAAAGAAAATTCAAATGATGAGCTAGATTTAGAAGGAACAGGTGCAGAACCAGGTATGGTTAGATTATTCATAAATATAGGAAGAAAACAAAAGATTAGCCCAAAAGATGTTGTTGGTTCAATAGCAGGAGAAACAAAGATACCTGGTGAAGTCATAGGAGCTATAGATATTTATGATAAATATACATTTGTGGAAGTACCTAAGGAACATGGTAAAAAGGTATTAAAGATAATGAATGGGAATACGATTAAAGGTAGAACCATTAGTATGGAAGTGGCAAATAGAAGATAGTTTTGTATAAACCTAAGGGAAAATTCCTTTAGGTTTATTTTAAAATTTGGGTATAATAAAAATAATTAAATTAATTTAAAAGAAAGGGGTTCAAATATGGACAAAACTTTAGTATTGATAAAACCTGATGGAGTAAAACAAAAAATTATAGGTAAGATTATTTCTATGTATGAAGATAACAATCTTGAAATACTAGACTGTAAAATGATAATACCTAGCAATAAAATACTTGAAGAACATTATGTAGAACATAAAGGAAAGGTTTTTTATAATGAACTTATGAAATTTATGAGCAGTGGATCAGTGGTAGCTCTAATTGTAGGAGGAGAAAATGCCATAGATAAAGTGAGAAGTATAAATGGTGCCACAGATCCTAAAGTAGCTAATGAGGGTACCATAAGAAAATTATTTGGTACAAATGTGACTAAAAACACTGTACATGGTTCTGCAAACGAAGAAGATGCAAAACGGGAATTAAATATTTGGTTTTAGAAATGTATAAAATTTTCTAGGTTTTTAACATGCTTTTTTTCTTCTTCTACTATTTGGGATATAATTTTATATTGAATGGAATCGGTATCAGTTTTAGATAGAACCAGTCTTCCTTTGATGTCCATAAGTAAAGCAAGGTTAGCCTTTTCAAAGTCCAATGCATATATAATTAAATCTTTTATATCCTTAAAATTTGGTAAATACATATCGTTTTTAAATTTATTTGCTAAATGGGATATTTTATCGTATGAATAAAAATTTATAGGTTCAATAGCTTTGTCTTCTAGGCTTTTCTTTAAGTTATTATAATATTCAATATGTCTATCTTCCTCTTTTAAAAGAATTCTAAAAATAATCTTTATTCTACTATTGTCTTCTATTTTTTTTATTGCAGTTATATAGAGTTGTTTTGACTTCTTTTCGATTGAGATGAGTTTGTCTATTATATCAATTATAGTATAGGCCACATATTTTCACTCCTGTTAATAGTTAATATGAACTATTTTATCATATTAACTATTAGATAACTATATAAATATGATAAAAACAAGCTCCAAAAGTTTCCAGAGCTTGTTTTTTGATGATTAATAAGCAGTATTTACTATTATTTCATCTGCATTTATTATATTGATCTTATTTTTGCCATTACCAAAGGATGCTTTATTATTATTCCATTGAATATTGCCTTTAAGATCTTCATCATTATCTATATTTCCATTGATTAAAGCATCGATTTTATTATCAATTCTCATAGTTATTGAACTAAAATTGTCTATAGTAATATCATTATCTATATTTTGAACTATAAGATTTAAATAAGAGCCATCATTGATCTCTATATTCATATTATCAGGAATTACAAGGGTATAATCTGATATAGATGAATAGTATATTGCATTATTTCCATAAAGTGAAGCATCAAAGCTTACATAAAGACTATCTCCAGATCTATGAGTAATGAGATTATCTGACTTAACAAGCCCTTTGGCTTTTTCTTTACTATCGGCATATGCCCTTACATTTCCAGTTAATAATAAGGAGTCGGTGTTTTCAACTCTTATATTCATATCACAATAACTGGGAGCATCTATTATTATTTTATTTATAGTATTATCTATTGGCAATTCTTCGTGGGGAATAGAGAGGTCATATCCTTTGGCAGATACCATAAGGTTTACCTTAGATACTACATCTAACTGAACTAGAGAATATATCACAATATTTGTACCCATTATTATAATTATTATAAATATACTTAGAATATCGTATCTTATTTTTATTTCACTATCTCTAATTTTATATGAATACCATAATATTTCTCCTCCTAAAATAATTGGGATAATAGGCCAGAATTTGAGTCCCCATTCAATTGCTGATATTTTGCTACCTTGTGCTACAAATAGCATAACACCAGATAAAATCAAAACTATTGCCATAGATATAGTGCCTACTCTTCTTCTTCCCATGAATTTACCTCCTCTAGCTCTTTTTTATCTCCCATCAATAGTTTTATACCGCCACCTATTAATAAGATAGCAACTATGGATGTTTGCATATATCGTTGAATTTCCCAGGGTATTAATGGATAAATAATTCTATCCAATATAACCATAATGCCCATTATAATTAGGCCCCATCCAATCCATTTGTGTTTTAAATTTTTAATAGGTAAAAAATCTACATTGTCATTGATATTCTCATTAGATATACAGTGAAATGCATCAAAGAAACTATAAAACCATATTATTGGCAGTATAAATAAAAATAAACTTATATTAAGCCATCCCATGAAAAAGATAGTAAAAAAGAATAGGGACATAAAGCTTAATCCTCTCCTTTGTAGACCTAAAAACATATGACCTGCACCTGGTACTATGGATAAAATCATAGTTATAGTTTTACGATTAGATTTTTCCATTGCTATGTTATAATTTTCCTGGACATTGTTACCAGAATGATTTCTAAATATTTTGTCTCTCATAGCAAAGGCATCTATAATAGCTATAAGCCATATGACAGGTAGTGCAAATAATAGAACTAAGAAAACTGTATCGGTACCTGATAAAAGAAACAATCCAAATGTTCCAACTATAGCTCCAAAGAATGCTAACATAAATATAATGGCTCTATTCTTTAATCCTAAATAGAAATGGGTTAAACCAGGAATAAAGGATAGAAAAATCATAGCTAGGCTACTTTTTTCTCTCATAATTATCGTTCCTCCTTATTTGATAGTTCAAAATTATTTATAAAGTTAGAAGTTTTACTAACTATTTTATTAGATATATTTGTAATATAATTTTTTTCTTGAATTTCATTTGTAGATATTGCTGATTCAGCAATTTGAGGTATAGTGTGTGGGAGTTTAGTAAAGAAACCACTGGCTACCAATATCATAGTTACACATGCCACAGCAACATAATATCCAAATAGATGTTTAACATTTTTCCTTTTGATTTTTTTAGAGGATATTTTATCTACTATATTATCTGAAAAATCATTAGATAGAATATTTGATGCATCTTCTATCTCATTGGTATCAATAGTGTTTAAAAATATATCCATACAATGGTTACACTTCATAAGATGTTGTTCCATTTCTTCTAAAATACCTTTAGGTAATAGTTTTTCTTTGTAAAGAAACCAGTCCATATTATCATAGTGTTTCATCTAATGCATCCCTCCATTTCTCTTTAAATAGATTTTTTGCCCTATACAACCTTGAAGCCACAGTTTTTATAGGGGTACTTTCTTCTTTAGAGATATCTTCATAACTTTTTCCCTCTATGTAGAATTTGATGATGGTGTCACTGTATATACTAGGTAAACTATTACAAATTTCATAAAATAATTTTTTCTTTTCTTTTATAAAAAATTTGCTTTCAGTAGATTCCACAGTAGAATTCTTTTCTAATAGATCTAAATTCGCTGAATCGTCAATAGATGATATGTATTTAATTTTTGATGTTTTTTTATAATCTAAAGCCTTATGTGTAGCAATCTTACCAATCCATCCTTTGAAGTTTTCAAATCTGTATCTATGGAGGGAACGGTAAGCTTGTAAAAAGACCTCTTGAGATACATTTTCAGCTTCAGCATTATCTGTTATAAAGTTTAATATTATGGCAAAAATATAAGCTTTATATCTATCGACGATATATTTAAAAGCATCCTTATCACCATTTAGTATTTTCTTTACTAATTCATTATCACTTACCATAATGTCCCTCCTTCCCTGCATAAATTAGTAAATGTAATATCTTATATTAGTTAGTATAGTCTATATTAAATTGTCTTTCACTAATAATGACGAACAATACAAAGAAAATACTGCAAAAAAATGATTAAAAAAATGTAATATATTAATTGATTAGAGATATAATAGAAAATATATATTTAACAGCAGGATAATAGAAAATTTTGACGAATATAGTAATAAAATAATTTTTATTATCTAAACCCCGGAATATACCGAGGTATTTTTAAATTCTATAGAAAAAATTACCCAAGTGTTTATTTAAAAATAGAAAGACCAACTATTAAAAGTCAAGTCATTAAATAAAATAATTTTTAGAATTTTAATATTTAAAAAGAGCACAACAAATAAGACTTGTAAA
>NZ_JHVL01000068.1 GCF_000620125.1 Clostridiisalibacter paucivorans DSM 22131
GCCGTTTATACTTTACCTATGAGGAATTGAAACACTATAAGGAATTGAAACTTATAAACAAAATATATACTTGCAATGATTAGAACTATATTTTCTCCAATTCCACCAGTTTTAATGGTTATGGGAAAGCTCATATTTTTCTTCCAGGGGTAAAAAAGTTCTATTCCTCCGTTAGTTATAAAATCAGCTATTAGATGACTAAAATATCCTATACTAAAGCCTATATAAACCCCCACAAAGCCATATTGATTTAATAATACGTATATAGCTGTAGAGAAGAAAATAAAACCTAATAGGCTATGTGTAAATCCTCTATGATGAGATAGACTTGTAATTATTAATATACATCCTAAAAGTCTAAAACCTTTTATTCCTGATTTAGCATTGACATATATCAATGCTAAGCCTAATAATAAATAAACTATCATTCTAAATACTTTGTTTTTTATAGGTAATATTTTTTGATTTATTTTACTCTTTGGGTGATCTATATCTGGAACTAAAGCTCCAAAGATTGAAGAACATATTAGCATTATTCCAGTTTCTGTTGAATAATAAGATGCAACTGCCGCTCCTGCTGCAGCTCCTATTATCATATGTGTTTTTCCTTTCATTTTTTTAAACCTCCTTAAAATCGACCTCTTAAATTGACTTCTAAGACCTTTATTTAAAGGTCGCCATACCATAGCACCCCCTGTCTAGAGGTATTTTAAAATTTCCAAAAAAACTTTTAAGATTTCAGGGTCAAATTGATTTCCTGAACCTTTGGCCATAATTTTACCTATATCTTTTTTGTCAAAACTATATGGTCTATAAACTCTAGGATATTTTAGTGCATCATATACATCTGCTACCGATATAATCCTCGCCAACAATGGTATGTTTTTTCCTCTGATTTTGTCTGGGTAACCCTTTCCATCCCATCTTTCGTGGTGAGCTCTAACTATTTTAGATATTTTTTTATTGTTTTTTACATATCTTTGACTATATATAGGATGATTTTTGATAATCTCAAATTCATCGCTATTTAGTTTTCCTTTCTTAGAAAGTATGGCCAAAGGTATATCTGCCTTCCCTATGTCATGATACAGTGCAGATTCGTGTAAAATTAGAAGTTGTTTTTTGCTTAAATTTAACTCCCCACCTATTTTCAAACACAAAGCTGCCACCCTAAAAGAATGTTCTATCTCACGAACTGGCATTATATATTTTGAATATGTTTCCTGAATGCTTTCATCTAACTTTACATTTTTCATATGACTTCCCCCTCTATATTTCTATTCTTCTATACTTCTATAACTCTATAGATTTATACTTCTAAAATAAACATAAATATAGAGCCTCCCATCAATCGGAAAGCTCTATATCTACTTGTAAATCTCCCTCTATGCTACCTATAATCTTAAGAAAATCTCCATCAAAGTTATATTTATTATTAAAATTTAAAATAGCATCTTCTTTTGATGCTATTACTTCAGTATTGATTACAGTGCCTTTTGGCATAAATGGGTCTGAATACCATTCCAATGTCCATATAGAATCACTTCCATTTTGCCATTCCTTAGTCATATCTAGTTCCTTACTATATCCTGGATATTTTATCTTCATCTTTACTCTTTCGGGATTTCCTTTAGCATTGATTCTGAATGTGACCATGTAGCCAGTCTTGTATCCTACTGGCACTATAGGATCATTGTATAGTATAGGATATTTCCCATCATATCTTCCATGATTAACTATATGTGTGACCCTCAAATCCTTTAGATCCAGTGTCTTTAATACAAATCTTTCATTTTTTACATCAGTTTCTCCATTGTATGTTGTGGCTTTAAATTTTGCTGTATATTTTCCTTCAGGTATAACTGAAGATATGGGATAATCTCCTGACCAATATTTTTTGTTTCCTATTATCTTAGAATTTAAAGTTATAGTATTTTCGTAAATTGTTCCTTCAAATAATTTCACTACTAAGTTTTCCACATATTTAGTGGTTTCAGCCTCTATAGTAGCTGTTGTATCTGCTACCACTTCCCTAGGCATCTTGGGTATCAGATCTATAGGTGTTTTTATTCTTATTTTATGTTTATTTTTTGCTGTATTTCCATTTGGAACCCTTGCCCTAACTAGAAGCTCATAAAAGTCTTTATCCTTTTTTGTACGAGGAATTTCAATAGTTTTAGTATATTTACCATCTTTAAAATCCATTGAAACTTCACTTTCTCCTTCAATATACGCCTTCACAAATTCAGCAGGTACTGGAGATATTACTTCTGACATTATGTTTATTTTTTCTCCTGCAGGGATTTGTATATAGTCATTTTCATCTAGATTATCTTCAATTACTTCCACATATTCTGGTGGACCTATAGGTTTTATATCACTTTTTATTTTTATTGGAGTATTTGCTTTAAGTTCTAATACTTCAGATATTTCTAAATTAACTTTGTTATATAGACCATATACATCTATTTCATATCTACCATCAAATAATGTTTCTAAGGTAGATATTTCTTTTTCATAGTATTTGTTAGTAGAATCTTCATTAACTTTATCAAGCGTTATCCATTCATCAGAATATGGGATATATGCAACCACTCCATCTGAATCTTTTGACACCTGAGCTTTAATTTTATAATTTTGACTTGCATATATTTCACTAGACTTATCATATTCTCCATTTGGTAATGATTTTATATACGAATCTAGCCTTAAATCTACTACATAGAATATATCTTCTTTTGTTGCTCTAATACCATCTACACTTGTTACTGTCATTCTTATTTCATATTTTCCTGCATGTCCTATACTAGGTAAAGCATTAATCACATTGGGATAATTGCTTATGTCTTTATCAAATATTGTGGTATATTCAGTATCTCCTACAAGCCTGTACTCCATTTTTATATGCTCTATTCCATGATTAGCTATAGTATCCTCGTAATCTTCGTTATATGCCTTATTTTGTATAAGGATACTTGAATCTTTACCAAAGATGTTATCCTTGTATTCCTTATTCTTGCCATCACTATCTTTATCATTGGTATAGAGTTCAAAATCAGCTATAGGTTTACTAACTACTTTTACTTGTCCTCCATACTCCCAACCACTTTCCATGCCATCCTCATCTACTGCATTAGCATAGAAATAATATATGCCTTTCTTGTCTAATTTATTAAGGGTTTCATCATGTGTTTTTCTTTCTAAATTTGATGTGTTCCTTGAGTCTGCTGACCCTTGCATAAGCCCTGTATTGTTTTTGAATACATTTGGATTATGATAAAAAGCATATTTTGTATAATCTCCAAAGACAGTATCATCTTCTATCTCTGTATTGTGAGATATAGAACTACCTTTTACTATTACCGATGGTGCTACTGTATAACTTATTTTTGGTGGTTTCTTTTCTACTATAGCTTTTTTAGGAGTTATTTTTTTCTTATAAACTTCAACCCCTGAATCTTCTAAATGCTTGATTGCTTTATTTAAATTTTCTCCATTTAATCCAATTCCGTTATAATATTTTTCTGAAACAACTTGTTTAATTTTAGTTGTTTCTTCAAGTTCAAAGTATTTACCCTTTAACTCTAATGGATAGTCTGTTTTTGTACTGCTATCTATAGAAAAACTACCATCTGAATTTTCTATATATGTGTCATCTTCAAAATAATACTTAACTTCTACTATATCCCCATCAGGACTTGAATATGTCTCGTTTGATATTTCAAACTCTGCCATTGATGTATACGGGTCTCTAACACTTTTATTATTGCCTTCATTCCCTAGAACTTTAAAATTTCCAATGGGAACTTTATCTTTTATAATGTAAAATTTAAATTCTGCTTTTGTACCATCAGATTTTGTAGCCAATCTTCCTTTTTTGTCTTTAAACTCTATTGTAATTTTGTGTGGTCCGATATCTGTAAATATTCTTGAAAATTCTTTTTTACTGCTAAAATTATTTTCTGATTTAGTAGGTCTATAATCATTTTTATCAAAGAATATTTTCAATGTAGACCAATCAATTTCATCAGTTCCTTGTACTCCATCTATCTGAAAGTCTACTCTCCTAAATTGTTTGCCTATCCCTTCACCTTCATCAGATAGTATAGTTATATCTACCACTGGTGGTGATGGTTTTGGTGGCTTTACATTATCTCCTACTACTACACCTAATCTAGCTATATTTGAGTATTTTCCATAATCTTTTTTATCAAAACTATTTGGTTTATCTTTAGATTGGTATTCTAATACAAAGTAACCTTTTTTAGGAAATTTCAATCTATTATTGTCTAACTTGATTATTTCATTTCCAAAATTTCCCCATTTTTCATTTTTTGCTCTATATCTTTCTATAACTATTGGATGGTCTTCATAATCAATTGTTATACCATTAAGTTGAATAATATCGTTTTGTGAAATTTTTATAGAGCCAGTACTTTTCTGTGGCTTCCCAAACTTTTTTACATATTCTCCCAAAAACTTTATTCCTTTATTTATACTTGTAGCATTATAATATTTACCATTTGTTTGATTCGCTAATATTGATCCATATTTTGAATTTTTGCCACCTATATCTATAAAAATAACTTCTATTTTTTTATCATTTTTAAAATTCCTTAAATTATTTATTTCATTTATTTTTTTTATTATTAATTCAGAAGTTGTTCTATTTAAAGTAAGTTCTTTATTAGTTATTATAGGAAGTATATTTTTTACAGCTATATTTGAAGGATAATCACCTAATTTGTTTATGTCATCAATGATTTTTCTTGCATACTTTATTTGCACTGCTCCGTAATAGGATGATGACTCATTTCTTGTGTCAACCATAGTCCAATAATCCTTTATGTAATTCAAAGGATTGGACTCTAGATTAAATTTCCCCTTTCCATAAAATTCTGTTTTATCCCAAACATAAGAATTAACTATCTTTCTTTCAGATGTTCTACGATTTATCTTTACTATCTTATTTTCATTTCTAAGATGAGCATAAATATAATCACCATCTACTTTTATTTCATTTAAATCACTCCCTAAATATATTTCTTTTTTTCTCTCAATATCATATAAATAAGTATCATTTGGCTCATCCCAATAATTGATAATAATACCAGGATTAAAAGAATCTAATGCATATATACCATCATCAGTATTAGAATGATATAAACTCTTATATCCATGTCTTTTTTTAGGTTTATGTTCTATAGTGATTTCAGAAAATGTTTTTGGGTCAAACAACCTAAATCCTGTTCTCACACTTGCTTTAGGATTAAAGTTATATCCTCCGAAATATTTATTACTCAAATTTTTGAATGGTTTTAAATTATATACATCCTTCCATTTTTCTAATTTCTTTGTATCTAAATTATATGTTGTAAATTCATTATTATGATATTCATCAAAAAGTGGCTCTTGCAATATAATTAAGCTACTTTTCGGATTCCATCCTATTATATCTTTATGCGACCATATTGCACTATTTTTATTTAATACTATAGCATTTTTTTCATTTCCTTTTTTATCATAATGATATAATACATGATATGTATCTTTACGACTTTTCTTTTTATGTTTAACATACATAGTTACAACAACTTCATCTTTTATTACAGCAACACTTGTTATATTTATTCTATCTATATGTTTTGTATCACCAGTTAGATTGCTAGAATAGATTTCATTTTTAATTAATATTTTTTCTACTGTATTTTTTTCTTTATCATATTTAAATACTTTAATGTTATTATTCCAAACATCATATTTTCTTTTTATATAGTAAAACATTTTTGTTTTATTTTCATATATCTTATGTCTAGTTATATCTTTTTTATCATCATTGTCCCATTTGTCAGTAATCCATTCATATTCTTCTATTCCATCTATAGCTTTAGCTTTTTCTAAAGTATCTATTTTTTGTAAAACATTTAATTTAGCTGTTTCATATTGTTGGATGCTTATCTCTTTTTGAGTTTTAGTATCTAAATTATACGTATAATATTTAGGAGTATTGTAATTATACTGATTTGCATCAAGGACATATATATCTTTATCCACTACAAAATATTCTTGTATCTTGTTTTGTAGATTTATTTTAATATCAAAGTTTTTATTATCAAAGTATGGGGTATCATATGCTTTAAACCCTTCAGAAGTTGATAATAAAAAATATACTTTCCCTTTATATTCAATAATTTTTAATGTTTTTACGTTAGGGCTAATCCTGTCCGACCAATAAACTTTATATTTATCTTTAATTGAACTATAAACTTTTTCTTTAGTTTCAAGATTATATAGACAAAACTTATTCGTTCTAATGCTTTTATGCTTATCCCATGTCTCATGAACTAATGTCAAACTCACCCCTAAATACTTGTTTTGAACTATATCTACTTGTAAATCTGCTGATTTATCTTTATCTTCTATATAAGATTTATATTCATTGTATATTCCTGGTGGAATTTTTATTTTATCGTCTATGACGAACCAATTATCGTCATCCGTAAATGTAGTATATATAGAATTTAATTTAACACTTTCATTGATCATTTCTTCAGTTAGATCATTTAGTTGACTACCAACATTTTTAGATATCCCTACATCTGTAAATGTCAACATATTTACAGATGTAGGTTTTATTGCTTGAAATGTTGCAAATGGTGCTATGTTTCTAATTTTAACTTTATATTTTTTTTTATCTTCTAATTCATCTTCTGGCTCTAAAAATCTTTTTACTTGAGAATCTAAAAAATCTATAAATTTTTCTTTTGTTTTTACTAAAAGATTGAATTCTCCTACCCTATTGTCAATTGTTAAGTCTATTTTTTTATTGTCCCCTAACAATTGTATAGATTCATTCTTTTTTTCTACACTGGTTTCTATAATATCTCTATCTGGTGATATAGAGACTTCTTCGATATCTGTCAAAACTTTTTTAGTTACAGGATTTAAAATATAGTTGAACATTCCCTGTAATTTTGCAATAGGTTTAATATCTCCATCTATTATAATGTTTTTTTCCCAATGAGATAAGTTTCCCCTATAGTCTTCTACATCTATTTCAATTTTAAATTTTTCTGTTTTTTGATCATTATCATGGTCTCCTACAAATACAACTTTTGTTATATCATTCTTTTTATGAGTATATTCATTCTTATCTATGACATTAAAATTTG
Source organism: Clostridiisalibacter paucivorans DSM 22131 (assembly GCF_000620125.1). Classification (NCBI taxonomy): domain Bacteria; kingdom Bacillati; phylum Bacillota; class Tissierellia; order Tissierellales; family Thermohalobacteraceae; genus Clostridiisalibacter; species Clostridiisalibacter paucivorans. The sequence goes on from NZ_JHVL01000068.1 coordinate 7,173, forward strand.
TTTCTATTCCTTTTATCCATTTTTTATCAAAAGCTTTTCCACCCACTGATATTGCTTTTTCTCCAGTTATTATATTAGTTATAGTTATCTTGGTTTTACTATCGTCAATCTTCCCATTCTCACTATCTTTACAAGCATCTTGAGGTTTGAATAGAGATTTATTATATATATATATTTCCCTATTTTTTTTATGTCCATATATCTCTCCTTTGGCTAATGGCAATGCTCTTACATCAATAGTTCTATTATCTATTGATTTATTTCCGCCTTTCCCTTTTACTGTTAAGTTTAGCTCTCTTTCCCCTACTGTATTAAATCTTAGGCTTCCTCCTTCATTTGCTCTCCATTCTTCTTTGTCATGCTTAGCCTTTTGTTTTGGAGATGTAAACAAATCATAAAATCTCCATCTGTTTGATGAATATTTTCTTCCAATTTTTGAACTAACTCTATATACTCCTGCTTCTTTTCCATCTATTTCAACAGTGCTTGCATTTCTAACATGTTCATAGAGTCCTTCATACCATATGGTTTTTGTGTCTATTTTAGCATTAGCATAACCTTTTGTATTATCTTTCGTTGATGTGCTTACTATTTCAGACCACCCTTCTATTCCATTTGTATCTTTACCCCAAACCCGAAAATATAACTCTCCTTCTTTTGTTGGAGTATATTCAAGATTTACAGCATTCCCTCCATCAGATATATCTTGAAAATTATTCATGTTTCCTATTGACACTTGATGTTGATATTCTATTATTTTTGCTCCTTTACTTGGTATAGAATCTTTCGCACTAACTATAAAAGGAGTATTTATTTCAACTTGTCGTGGTACTTCTTCAATCATTAGAAGTTTTTTAGATTCTATTTGTATAACCAAAATATTCCCAACCTTCACATCACTCAATCCCTCACCATCATCTACATATAGATAGAACTCGTATTTTCCTGCTTTGAGACCGTTTTGGAGTTCTTTTTCTGCTTTGTCTATTGTGTCATATACTGAACCTTCTTGGTTGCTGTCATAGTATTTGACTTGTTCATGGGTTTTGGTGTTTGTGATTGCTAGTTGCCATGTCTGGATTTCTGTTGCTATTGCTGTTGACTTGTCTCTGAAACCTGTGGTATTGTACTCTGTCGTTTGTTTCAGCAAATCAAAGTCTGCTACAATATCTTTTTGTTGTTCATCTGGGATTTCTATTTTCTTCAGAGGGGGCATGACGAATGTTTCGTACCATAGTTTGTTGCCTACTTTGTGCCAACCTCTGGCAAGCCCTACTGTATATTCAGTCGGTGGACTCAGGATATGGAAATGCTCTGCTAGATAGAGCTTGTCAAAATCCTTTGGTAGTTTTCCTCCTCTTTCAATATCCCTAACCCATACCATCGATTGCAACCATTCGCCACATTGATATGGGTTTTTCATGAAAAAATTCGGTTTGTTAGCCAATCCAAAAACGTACGGCTCTACCCAGTTTTTCTGTGAAGGGCTCCTATGGGAGTCTGCATCATTGGGAAAATCGGGATTTGAGTATTGGTTTCCCTTGGAATCATAGCCTAGATATCTATATTCTCCACTTTTTCTGCTATTCCCTGATACATCAGATGGGCTGCCATATACTGCTATCCCACTGTCCAGCCCTGGAACTGAATCGATGGTGGAATCGATGAGATATTCCTTGTTTATATTCAGGGTTTTTCCCATTATTTTTATTGATTTTTTTACACTTGGAGGGAGGGGTATCACCCTCCCATCCTCTAATACAATTCTGTTGTTTCCCGCGAAACTGGGGAATATATTCTGTGGGATAGATGTCGCTACAATACAAAAAATCAATACAAATATTAATGTCTTTTTTTTCATTTTACACACTCCTTTTTTAGAAAAATCCAATAAAAAAAGAGCAAGGATTTTCTAGATCCTCACTCATGCTTCCTTTTTTTCTATTTTCCACCTATAGATATAGATGTTTCTGTTGGCCAGCTTTTCACTCTATATGTTCTTCCATCTGACTTTCCCGATACCTCTTCTCCTGTATCTATTTTTTCTATAAACTGTTTGTATATTTTCTCATATCCTTTTGGATATATTTTTTTCAGAATATCTTTTGTGATTTTTTTTGTTTCATCTGTATAGCTATTCACAACTATATTATTATCGAATTTGTGTTCGAATGTCCCCTCATCTGTATCCGAATAGAAACATAGTATATTCTCATATATACTCTCTTCTCCTTCAGGCATATAGAAAATAGAAACCGTGTCATGATTATTATAGACCAGTTTGAAATTGTCGTTTTCATCAAAAACGCTGAGTGCTTGATTGAAAACGACTACGGTGTCTTTTCTTTCTACTGCAATTTCCTCTCCATCTATTACTATTTTTGGCTCTTCTACTACTTCTGGAATTTCTCTTTCATCAGTATCCAACAACTTCACTAGCATGGTGCTGGCTTCTGCCCTTGAAGCTGTTTTTTGTGGTGAAAAAGTCCCACCGGGTAGCCCTTTGACTATTCCTGCTGCATATACTCTCAGTACATATTCTCTATATTCAGTAGAAATTTGTTCAAAGTCTGCTATGTTGTTTTTGTATTTTCCCCAGTTTTCTGGCTCTTCTTCCATAGCCCTTGCTATCATACGAGCCATCTCTGCTCTGGTGATATTTTTGTCTATATCGGCAAATTCGCCACTTTCAATATATCCTTCCTTCATAGCCTTTTCTATGTAGTTTTTTGCCCAGTGTCCACCTTCGAAGACCCCTGGGTCTTCTCCCTGAGCAACTATCAGAAGTTTGGTGAATTCTGACCTAGATATTGCCCTATCAGGCTTGAATGTCCCGTCTAGGTATCCAGAAATCACATCTTTTTCTAGCAATTCTTCTACCCACTGAGTTGACCAGTGATCCTTCATATCGGAAAATTTTTCTACTATAGAAACTATAGTATCTCCCGCTTTTGACACTATCTTTTTGATTTTTTCTCCCGTAGACAGGGGCTCTGCCATTGCCACCGAAGAAAAAATCATACAAAAAACTAAAATCAAAGCAATCGTTTTTTTCATATCCCTCATCCTTTCATTTTTAGAATATTCTTATTCTTTTGAAGCAGCAGTTTCTTGAAAAACTTCATCTTGTGCATACACCCTATGCTCAATAGCTATAGACTCTCTACGTTTACATATTTTGAGTTCGATTATATTGTGAATTTTTTGATTTTTTACATACAAGTCGTCATATTGCACCAAAAAAGTTTCTGGATAATAATAAGATCTATCTCTAGACAAACATAGATGCAAAAAAGCATGTCCTTTTTTTCTATAGAAAATTATATCTGACCTAATTTTAGGAGGTCTAGAAGAAATTACTTTAGATTTATCAAATTTTATAACTATTTTTTCAAATATCATGTCATTAATATCTTTAAAGTTTTTAATTCTATATTTAATGTCTTTAAAATATTCGCTTTTTTCAATATCACTATATTGAATTTTTTTATTTAAAATTTTATTAAAAATACCTATCGCTGAATTTTTATTATCTTTTTTTACTTTTCTTATATCTTTTAATTTATTCAAGCCTATTAAATGATAAAATTGTTCTTTTCTGATGCATAGCTTTATGATTTTGCCATTTTCAATAATAAAATAATAATCTTTGTCACATAGTTTATTGAAATTCAATGCACATTTTCTCAATCTATCCATTTCTTTATCCTCACTTTAGAAAAAAATAAAAACGCTTTGAATATTCAAAGCGTTTGATTACTACATATGTGCATTTTTTCCACTTCGGATTATATGAGTTTACATCTTCAGCATTTTTAAACCATACAGTCGCTGAGGACCCCACATAACCTAGTCAGGCTATGGCTCTATGCACCAAACCATATGGAACCTCCACGGTCGCTGGCCCGACAAAGCGATAACGTATCAACGGTCAAATTCTATTATACTTTGATTATATACTATCATGATAGCATAGTCAAATCTATAGTATTGAATTTTTTGTAAAATATTCAAACGCTTCATTATATTTATTTAGAAATATCTGGAAATTTTGAAGGCTCTATACGTTCCAAATCCTCATACTTTCTTTCTATAC
>NZ_JHVL01000069.1 GCF_000620125.1 Clostridiisalibacter paucivorans DSM 22131
TTAATGACCCTGTACTAAATGCTTATTATCTTAAGAAACGTGGTGAAGGTAAACACCACCTTACTTGCATTGGTGCTGTTTCAAGAAAAATGTGCAATATTATTTACGCTGTGCTTAAAAATCAGGCTCCTTATGAAGTAAGGCTAAATGAATAAATCTAACTTATCTTATTTTTAAATACTATCTTTTAAACTCTTGTAATTTACAAGTCTTATTTGTTGTGCTCTTTTTAAATATTAAAATTCTAAAAATTATTTTATTTAATGACTTGACTTTTAATAGTTGGTCTTTATATATAATGTGATTTAATATGGCAATATGAAATTTAATTTCTCCAAATTACTTATACCCTAATATAAGTTGATTAATTTCCAATTATCCAATTTCATCTAGTAATAATATTTTTTTTAATATTATGTTATAATTGAATAGGGAAATTCATTCTCAGTATTTGAAACCAAATATCTAAATCTTTAAATTAGAAAGGACTAAAAATGCTAAATTTCGAAAAAAAATTATTGAAAAAATTGGATTATAAATTAATAATATCTATATTTTTATTGAACTTATGTGGATTTATAGCAATATATATATCCACTAAATCTGACAGTCTTAGTTATATTAAAATGCAAAGTGTAGCTTTTTTTCTAGGATTTATAGGTATGCTTTTTTTAACTTTCTTTGACTACAATAATTTTGGCAAATTCTACATGCCCATATATATTTTCTGTAATCTACTTCTTATAGCTGTATTACTATTCGGGACTGGTAAAGAACAATGGGGTGCAAACAGCTGGATAGTTATTGGTAAGATAAGATTCCAGCCCTCAGAAATAGTAAAAATAGGCATGATATTATCAATGGCAAAATTTATAGAAAAAAATAAAGATAAGATTAATGAACCTCTTACACTTGGTAAGATATTGTTATTTGCAGGAATACCTATCTTACTGGTATTACAACAGCCAGATTTTGGTACTGCCATTGTTTTTGTATTTTTCACTGCAGTAATGCTATTTATAGCAGGTCTAGACTTTAAATATTATTTGTATGCATTTATTGGTGGAGTTCTAAGTTTTCCCATACTATGGTTTAAATTTTTTGACCGATACCAGAAAAAGAGAATATTGGTATTTTTAGATCCCAGTATAGACCCCTCTGGTGCTGCATATCATGTTAATCAGTCTAAGATAGCAATAGGTTCAGGTCAACTCATAGGTCGACTATTATCTCACCAAGCTAAATTGGTAGATAGCTTTTTTGAAGGTGGATGGCTTCCTGAAAAACATACAGATTTTATATTCGCAGTTGTAGGAGAGGCATTCGGACTAGCTGGTGGATTGTTAATTATTATTTTATATTTTACTTTAATATATAGACTAGTTAAAATATCTAAAAATGCAAAGGATTTATTTGGTTCTTTAATAGCAGTAGGCATAACATCAATGATGGGTTTTCATATAATACAAAATATAGGTATGACCATGGGACTTATACCAGTAACTGGGATTCCGTTGCCTTTTATAAGCTATGGAGGTACTTTTTTATTATCTAACATGGCCAGCATAGGAATTGTCCTTAGCATATGTATTAGAAAGGATAAAATTAATTTTTAGATATTTAAGGAGCATATCAAATGATATGCCCTTAATTTTGTTCTTTTATTATAAATTTTAAACTATTTAATATAATATTGTATATTAACATATCTTCTATTAGTTCTGGAGGTATTCTATCAAATATTTTCACTACATCTGTTTCACTCCATTTAGGTTTAGTAGTAAAATCTTCTATATCGACTATATAAATACCATATTTATACTCTTCTACTGTATTTTTATCTTTATAGTATCCTATAGGATCAACAAATCCTATTATACCTCCAATCTCTTTTAATGATAATCGTTGAATACATTCTTTAATGCTCTCATTGTCATCTTTTAATCCTGTAGGGAATTGCCAAGCATTCTCTTTAGAATTATATGACATTACATAATTATTATTATAGAATGGAATAATTAATACTCCATCTACATCATCCATATGATTTACTGCCTCTATTGATAAATTCACTTCTATATTTTCTTTTCCATCATCTAATTTATATATAATCCAATGCCATCACCTACCTAACTTATAATATGTTATATATCATAGTATGATATATCCTGTTCAGATGACAGCATAGACAGACTTTACTTTAGAAAATACTCAAATCTAATTCTGTTGATAAATCTTTAATCAAACCATATCCTCCTATGGAATTTCCCTTTTTATTCAGAGATGGGCCATATATACCTATTCCCATCCTATATGGAACAGATGCAAGTATACCACCGCCGACACCACTCTTAGCTGGTATTCCAACCTTTATAGCAAACTCTCCCGATTCATCATACATGCCACATGTAACCATAAAAGTCTTTATAATTCTAGCTATATGAGGAGATATAATCTGTTTATTACTTTTATTAAGCATCCCTTCATTCGCTAAAAATAATCCAATATTGGCAATGTCTTCACAATCTACTTTAATGGAACATTGCTTGAAATATATATCTAAAACTTCCTCCACATCCCCTTCAATCACTCCCTGAGATTTCATAAAATATGCCATCGCTCTGTTTCTATCTCCAGTCTTCTTCTCTGACAAATAGACTTCATTGTCCACATTTAAACTATTATTGCCTGAAATCTCCCTTATAAATTCCAATAGTCTATGGAATTTCTCATTGCTGTCTTTTCCCTTTATCATAGAACTTATAACTATAGCACCTGCATTTATCATAGGATTCAAAGGTTTAGAAGGATAGACAGTTTCTAATTTAATTATAGAGTTAAAAGGGTCTCCTGTAGGTTCCATTCCCACTTTATTAAAAACTTTTTCTTCACCATTATCAGATAAAGCAATCATAAGAGATATTATCTTAGATATGCTTTGAATCGTAAACTTTTGTTTATAATCTCCTGCTACATATTTATTGTCTCCAATATCCAATACACAAATCCCTAGTTCTCTCGGATTAGCCCTTCCTAACATAGGTATGTATGTTGCTACATTACCTTTATGAGTTAATTCTCTATTTTTTTCTACAAGCCTATTTAACAAGCTTTCCATTGCTTTTCCCCCTTGGCCATCAATTTCTAAAGCAACTTCCTCCTATAAACTCCCTTATTATTGAGGTATTGGGAATTATGCTTTCTCCATCAAAATCTTTAAAATAGCTCAAGAACTTCAACAATCTCTTACTCTCAGCAAAATATTCACTATCCCTTTTTACTTCATTTAATAGAGGTACTGCATATCTTTTTAATATAGATAGTTCATAGACAAGGGCAGAATTAAACATAGCATCAGCTTCCTCTTGAAATGGAAATATATTCATCTCCTCTCCCCGTCTTACTGAATCCCATTGTTTTAATGTCTTTACAGCATCGCTGCCCCTATATTTATGGTCCCTAACAAGTCTCCTTATAAGTCTATTATCTGTGGTAGGTATTCTATTGTGACTATCTATATTAAGCTGAGTAAGGGCACTTACATATATTTTGAATTTGTATTTTGAATCTATATACGAAGTCAATTTTTCATTTAATCCATGTATTCCCTCAATTATCACAGGATTATCTTTATCTATTTTTAATTTCTTACCTAAGTATTCCCTTTTTCCTGTCATAAAATTAAATGTAGGAAGCTCTACTTCTTTGCCATTCATAAGCCCTAATAAATTTTCATTAAACAATTTAATATCTATGGCTTCTATGGATTCAAAATCGTAATCACCATTTTCATCTAAAGGAGTATCTTCTCTATTTACAAAATAATCATCTAAAGATATAGAAACTGGTCTTTTACCATTCACCCTAAGTTGTATTGACAATCTTTGAGCAAAAGTAGTCTTACCTGATGATGAAGGTCCTGCTATTAAAATTATCCTTCTTTTAGGATCTTCACATATTTTATCGGCAATATATGCAATTTTTTTCTCATGAAGGGCCTCAGATATCCTTATTATATCGGCCATTTCCCCGTTACTAGCTTTATCATTTAATGCTCCTACATATCCTACATCTAATATTTCTCCCCATGTTTCAGCCTCTTTAAATATCTTTGCTAATTTATCATGTCTTTCAAATTCTGGTATCTTAAATCCACTCTCTTTAGTAGGAAATTGTATTATTACCCCTGAGTTATAATATTGTAGATCAAACTCTTTTATACATCCAGTATATGGAGCTATAAATCCATAAAATTTATCATAATATCCATCACAATTATAGATATTAATAATATCTTTTCTTCTATATTTAGACAGCCTTAACTTATCATCCATATTTTGTTTTCTAAATATAATATCTGCTTCTTCTGATTTCATTCTTTCTCTGTTTATTTCCATATCATCAGATATTATTTCTTTCATTTTTTTCTTTATATCTACTATGTCTTTTTTACTCAATTCAGGATCTTTATGTACTTCCACATACAACCCTTTATTCAACGAATGCTCTATAGATACTTTGCAATCTTTAAATAAATCTTTGCATGCCTTTATAAATGTAAAAGATAGCGTCCTTCTATATACCCTTAATCCATCTTTATCTCTAATATCTAAAAATTCAACTTCAGTATCTACATCTATAACTTTGTCCATATGGACTATTTCATTATCAATTCTAGCACATAAAAAATCATGCTTCTTTTCAGGCATATTCTTTAATACTATCTCTTTTAGAGATTGACCTTTAACTATAGTAAATGTTCCATATCCTATTATATCAATATCAATTTTATGTTCTTTAGTATTCATATAACTGCCCCCTTATTTTTAATTTATATTATTGTAGAAAAATATAGCCCCTGTTAAGGGACTATATTAAACTTAATTCTAAAATCTTACATCATAGGTCTGCTAGGCTCTGAAATACTAGACAATGCATCTCCTGCCTCATTAACATAAATATCCCTTACAGCCAAATCTCCTATAGAAACAATCCCTACTATTTTATTGTTTTCAACAACAGGCAATCTTCTAACTTGATTTTCTGCCATCAGTTTTGCAGCATCATGCACATCAGTTTCTGGAGTAACAGATACTACACCCTTACTCATTACGCTGGTAATCGTATTATTAGGAGTATCTCCCTTTGAGACATTTCTGAGCACTATATCCCTATCTGTAACTATACCGCTAACCATACCACCATCATTACACACTGGCATAGAACCTACATTAAGGTTATTCATCTTCTGAGCAGCTTCTGCTACTGTACTATTTTCAGATACAAAATCAACTTTTTTTGTCATTACATCTTTAACTCTCAACATAATCCCTCCTTATGATTTTATCATAATTAGGATATGCAATTTTCAGTTTTTTAAACATATTAAGTATTCAATAATACTCAAACTATAATATAAATCTAAAAATCTAGACTCATAGTTTTATTGACTTCTTCAAAACCCAACTTTTTATAAAGTTTTATTGCAGCCATATTCTGAGAATTAACATTAAGCCTTAAATTATATATACCCTTATCTTTGAACCATAAAATAACTTCTTTTATCATATCCTCAGAAATTCCTGTTCCTCTAAATTTTTCTTCTATATATATATCACTTATATACCCTAATTGAACATCCTCAAATACCCCACCACCATCTTTAATCTCTGCCCTTATAAATCCCACTACTTCATTATTTTCTTTACATACTAAGAGAAGCTTATTATCATCATTTATATCTTCACGAAACAACTCTTCTATTTTACTATTCCAATCCTTAGAAGGTGACATATAATCTCTAAAAACTTTATGATAATCTGATAACTTCCCCCATAATTTTACTATATTATCTATATCAGTATATTCTCCCTTTTGAATATTCACGTGTAAATTCCCCCTTAAACATTTCGTCTATTAACTTTTTAAATCTATTCCCTACTGGGGCATAAAATTTCTTATGATTTAAATAAGATAACCCTTCTGTCAAATCATTGAATTCTATTTCAATGGCATGTAACATTTGACTATCTATAGAATATTTTTTCAAAAATATTTCATTAATCCTTTTATCACCATATTTAAAATCACCTATTATTGGATGTCCAATATATGATAATTGTGCCCTTATTTGATGAAATCTACCAGTAATTAGTTCAATTTTTAGCAGAGAATAATCTTGGGTATATCCAATAACATTAATAGCAATCTTAATATATTTACTATCTTTAATTTTATTTTCATATATTTCAGCCTTATTTTTTTCTTTCTTTTTAATATAACCCTCTAAAATTCTGTCATCAGATATTTTTCCCTTTACCATACATATATAATATTTTTTCAGCTTTCCATTTCTTATACTCCTATTTACCTGTTTCAATGCACTGTAGTTTTTAGCCCCTATAATTATCCCAGAAGTATTTCTGTCAAGTCTATTACAAATAGCAGGTTTGAAAGTTTTTTCATCTTTGGGTCTGTATATGCCTTTATCATACAAATAATTTATCATATGATTTACTAAAGTATTTTTTTCTTCACTATCACTACTATGGGATAACATCCCCCTTTCTTTATTCATAACTATTATATTACTATCTTCATATACTATGTCTATATTTGGATTTACCTTTTTTATCCTAAAAGTCTCAGTAAATTTATCAATAGTATCATCAGAAAGATATAGTTGTATTCTATCATCGACCATAATTTCATCTTCAGGCTTCGCCCTTTTATTATTTAATTTTATTCTCTTTTTCCTAAGCATTTTATAGATAAATCCTTTATTGGCTTTAGATAAATATTTCTTTAGAAACCTATCTATTCGTTGATTAGATTCATTTTTATTTATAATTATTTCTCTCAAAAAAACCATCCTTTTCTATTAAGTTAAAATAAGATTATATTATTTTTTTATCTATAAAGCATCTTAATTTATTGAAATCACAATAGGTTATGTGTTATTATTTTGTTAGGCTATGAGTAAAGGGGGGATAATTTGAGTAAACTAGGTGAAAAAGCAAAAGATTTTTTATATGATTCAGTAGATTATATTCTTATATTAGTTGTAGTACTTATAGTTGGAGGAGTTGTTGGTTGGAGATTAGACATATTGTTTGCAAAAGATATAGACAAACCTCAAGCAAGTATAGAAACCAATAATCCTTCTGAAGATTCCAATGACATAGCTAATACCCAAGGTGAAAATGAAGATGAAATTGATTTATCTGATTCCCCTGAATCCATCGTAGATACTTCTGAAACAGATCCACAAAACAATACGGATAAAGAAGAAACACCTGCTGAAGATACTTCGACCCCAAAAGAACCTGAAACACCACAAGTAAGTGAACCAGAGATAGTTTCCATTGATATACCATCAGGTGCTTTAGGACCTAAAATAGCAGAAATACTTCTACAACACAATCTAATAAATAGCGAAAAAGAATTTTTGGCAAAAGCAAAAGAATTAGAATTAGATACAAAATTAAGATCTGGTAAATATGAAATAGACAGAAATAGTTCTTTAGAAAATATTATTAAAATTATAGCTGGTAAAAACTAGGAGTAATTACTCCTAGTTTTTATATAATAATTCTTATCAATATTTCACATTTACATAATCATCAATTAGAGATTTTTTCACTCCTTCTATAAATACTCCTTCTGCTCTTAGCATATCTAGTATTCTATAACTTTTCGAATGTAGTATTGCCTTTTCATAGTCCATCAAATTAATCTCAAAAAGTTTTCCTTGAAGCCTGTCAGAATTTACCTTTATAAAATATGATTCCACATTTTTGAACTTTAAAAATTTTAATAGCTTTAACGTTGATTTGTCTTTTAACTTGTAATAATGATAACCTTCATCTAAAAATGATTGAAAATATTTCTGATGTTCATCATTTTTCTTGATTTGCTGAGCTTCCATATAATAATACTTTGCTAACATATTATAATACTGATAATTATAAATTCCCTTCTCAAAACTATCTATCTTTTTAAAAGGCCTTATATTCATCTTTTCCATAAAATCTACATTCATCATTATATACTCACTCTTACTAATATCACCATTCTTATATTGAATTATAAGAGAATCCCTATGGTTAAAAAACTTATCAAATACATTTTCTTTTTTAAAATAAGCCAATTTTAACACCTTTCTATTATAAAAATTACTATCTTTTTTTCAATTTTATCTTCGTACTAATCATTGCATAGGATAATAGCAACATTAGAGAAGATAATGCATATATATTAATATTGTATTTAATATTATACAAAGCAACTATTGCAATTATACCACCTGCCATAGTTATAGGCACTCCATAATATATTCCATCAAATTCCATGGTATTATATCTCGCCAATCTATATGCACCAGATATAGTATATAAAACTGTTATTATAATGCCAATAACTCCTATATCTATCAATCTCATATTCCATACCAACACCGTTGGAGCCACCCCAAATGATATCAAGTCACATAAAGAATCTAACTCCTTTCCTATACAACTAGTAGCCTCAAATTTTCTTGCTAATTTACCATCGAATCTATCTGATAGTGCAGCTATTAAAATCAAAAGTGATGACATATAATAATTGCCATAAAAAATATAAATTATAGCTAATACTCCAAAGGTAAGATTCAATAGTGTAAAAAAATTAGGTATATAGTCTTTTATTTTCATATTACATCTCTCCAATACTATTTATATAAAACAATAATACTTTTGTTCGATAATCAGTGTAAATCAACTTTTATTATATCATCTATTCCTACTCTAGGTCTACATATATTAAATCCTACTTAGTCAATAGATTTATTTCTTCTATTTCAAGCTCCCTATACTCTCCTTCTCTCAAAGATTCGTCTAATTTCAAACTACCCATAGATATTCTTTTTAGATATATTACTTTTTTATCTAAAGCTTTAAACATTCTCTTTATTTGATGAAACTTGCCTTCTTTTATATTGATACATACTTCAGATATATCTCCATTTTTTAATACATCTAATTTACTGGACATGGTTTTATAACCATCATCCAACAATATTCCCTCTTTAAATCTTGTTATATCTTCATCATCTATCTTCCCTTGTATTTTAGCAAAATATGTCTTGGATATATGATTTTTAGGGGCTAATACTCTATGTGCTAATTTACCATCATTAGAAAGTATCAATAATCCCACAGTGTCTTTATCTAGCCTTCCCACAGGAAATGGATCGAAAATCTTATACTCATCATCTAATAAATCAACTACAGTATTATTTATAGGATCATCAGTAGAAGACACATATCCCTCGGGTTTGTTCATCATAATATAGATGTATTTTCTATATCTAACCAATTTATCTCTTACATAGATTTTAGTTTCATAAGGATCTACCTTCATACCACTGTCTTTAACAATATTTCCATCTATGCTTACCATACCTTTTTTAATCAAATTTTTTACATCTTTTCTACTTCCATATCCTATATTAGACAAAATCTTATCTATTCTCTCTTTTTTTGACATTTAAAATCCCTTTCTTTAAATATTATTTTTAATTTTAAAAATCAAGTATATTTAAGATATTATACCATGTATATTCCCATATATTTTTCAAACAATAATATTATAGATTAAATCAAAATCTATTAATTATAGAAATGGAGGATAGTTAAAATATGAAAAATCAAAATGATTATTTGCCTGGCGTTAAATGTGTAGTAAGCACTTGTAAATATCACACAGATAACAATCATTGTAGTGCTTCTAAGATAGAAATTCAACCTATGCATGCTAAAAATGTACAAGAAACAGATTGTGCTACTTTTTCTTCTAAAGTATAAATACTGGGGGCAACTATTGCCCCTTTATACATTAAGACTCAAATCCTATACGTTAAAACCTAAAATTTAAAAGCTATTCTACAAACTTTCTAACTGCCTTACCATTTAAATAATCACATTTGCAACCTTGCCCTATATTATTTGTTTTCATACTTTCAATAATTTCATCTTTTATTTTCCACCAACTTGTATTCCAATTTACAAAAATAGTATCTTCTTTCGGTGCTCTTCCCAATAATCTTTGAACTACTATATTGGGAGATAAATATTCTAAAAAGGTTATCACCCTATGTATATATTCATTTTTATCAATCAATTGAATTTTATTATTAAGATACATATTCGCCAATAAAGTATTTTTAACTATATAAAGGGAATGTAATTTTACATAATCTATTTCCATAGCTGATAATACCTTTGCACTCTCTATTGTATCCTCTATATCATCCCAAGGTAAATTAAGTATGATATGACTACATACCTTAAATCCATATCTTTTTATCCTCATAACTGCATCTATAAATTCAGCTAAAGAATGTCCTCTATTAATCTTTTTTAAAGTTTTATAATTTACTGTTTGAATTCCCAATTCTATAGTAATACTTATGTTATTTTTTATGCTAATATCCTTTAAAAAGTCTAAATATTCATCAGAAATAGCATCTGGTCTTGTAGATATAGCTATTTCAACTATATCTTCCATTATAGACTGTAAAACTAAATTTTTAAACATCTTTAAAGGCATATATGTATTTGTGAAATTTTGAAAATAAGCTATAAATTTTTTAGCTTTATATCTTTTTCTAATATATGACATATTTTTTATTAGCTGTTCCTTTATTGATATCTCATTAGATAAATTTTCAAATCCAGCTCCTACATCTCCACAAAATATACACCCGCCAGTACCTACACATCCATCTCTATTAGGACAAGTAACTGGTATATTCACTGGTAATTTATATACCTTACACCCATAAATATCTCTTAAATGAGTAGAGTATGTCCTATAATATAATTCATCATTCATTGCATATACCTACCTTCATATTCCAATATTTACACTATTATATCATATTTAAATCATTAGTGAAAAATCACATAATAGTTTGTTACTGTCAAGTAATAGTTGGCAATTATTTTTCTTTAGATTTAATCATCCAATAACTATTGATTTTTAGGTTTTAAATTTATGTATTTAACACCCGTTAGGGCGAAATTATTTTAGACATTGTTATATTTCAATTTTATATCCTCATTACTGACCGTTAGGGCATAGATATCCTGTATTTAATATTATTAGAAACGATATCTTTAAAAGCTTAGCTTTAGGTTACTTGCACATCTATCACCTAGCATTTTCTGTATTGCCCTTCTTCCATTGGTTACAGCGCATTTCCTAAATGGAATAGAGGCTGTTTTATGCTTATATATTTTACTCTTTTTAGGCTTTCTAT